>DFSH01000077.1:4651-7460 GCA_002378565.1 Flavobacteriales bacterium UBA3442
GCTGCAGGAGCTGGGGTTACGGGTGCAACAGGTGCTGATACGACCTTCGCCGGTGCTGCCTCCTTTGATGGCTTTGATTCAACAGGCGATTCACTGGCCGCTGAGGCAGTGAGCAATGCGCTAATGTCTTCACCTTTCTCGCCGATGATGGCAAGAATGCTATTCACTGGAGCTGCCTCACCTTCTTTAGTGCCAATGTATAAAAGCTCACCCTCTTGACCCGGAAAGGACTCAAAGTCAAGGGTTGCCTTGTCAGTTTCAATTTCCGCAAGAAGCAACCCTTCCGTGACGACATCACCAATTTTGATGTGCCATTTAGCTACAACACCTTCAGTCATGGTGTCACTCAGTTGAGGCATATTAATTACAATGGCCATGGTTCAATGTTTTAAGTGATTGCGGAATCCGTGCAATTATTCAGTTACAAAGGGGTAATCCTCTTGGGTGTAGACATGTTTGAACAGCTCATGACCTTCAGGGAAGGGTGAGTTGTTAGCAAATTCAACACATTCAGCCACCAGCGCTTTCACGCGCTGATCAATGACTTCAAGGTCTTCTTTTGTGGCCCACTTCTTCTTGAGGAGCATTTCCTTGGATGTTAAGATGGGATCGACCTTCTGGTACTCTGAAACCTCACCCTTGGTTCGGTAAAGCTGTGCATCCGACATGGAATGCCCCTTGTAACGGTAGGTCCGAATTTCCAAAAATGTTGGACCACCACCGTTGCGGGCGCGATCAACAGCTTCTTGAATGGCTGCATAGGTGATGGCAGGATCCATGCCATCAACTGCTTGGCAAGGCATTTCATACCCCAAGCCCAATTTCCAAATTTCACTGTGATTGGCTGTGCGCTCAACCGACGTGCCCATGGCATAGCCATTGTTCTCTACAATGAAAACCACTGGCAAATTCCATAGCATAGCCAGGTTAAAGGTTTCGTGCAAGGCTCCTTGTCGCGTGGCGCCATCTCCCATGTAAGTCAACGTCACATGATCCTTGTCCTGGTACTTGTCTGCAAAGGCAATACCTGCACCCAAGGGTATCTGCCCCCCAACGATGCCATGGCCGCCAAAAAAGTTATGCTCCTTGGAGAAAATGTGCATGGAACCACCCTTACCTCTCGAAGTGCCATCCACACGGCCCATCAGCTCTGCCATCACACGGCGGGGATCAACCCCTAAACCAATGGGTTGCACATGGTTCCGGTAGGCAGTGATCATCTTGTCACCCTTATTCATGGCAAGCAACGATCCAGCTAAAATAGCCTCTTGTCCATTGTACAAATGCAGGAATCCACGGATCTTCTGCTGGATGTACAAGGCAGAACACATATCTTCAAACTTTCGCCAGAAGCTCATGTCTTCATACCATTTAAGGTAGACTGCTTGGGTTAATTTTTTCTTTGCCATGTCTTAGGGATAAGAGACAAAATTACGCCAATATGTCCATGGTCAGTCCAGCAGCTGATTCAGGTCTATCAGGGCTGAAAAACGGATGGTATTCTCCAAAGGGGATCGCACCGACTGATCGGCGGGAAAAAGGTAAGCAAAGTCAAGACCTATCAGGCTGTACCTAAGGCCAAAGCCCATGGTGTAGAAGCGGCGATTGCCCTTGGTTTGATCCTCGTGCTGGTAGCCGCCACGGACGGCGAATTTGTCATCATACCAATACTCAAGCCCCATGTTTACCATGAACTCACGCATGAGTTCATTCACGCCCTCAGGTTTAGCTGCAGGATTCCACGATTGAATCATGCCTTGAACCACCGACACGTTATCGTCCATGCCTTTGAGTATCTCGTAGCGATCACCATCGTTGTCCTCATCCAAGAGATCTCTCAAAGGCCTTGTTGGCACCAAGAGTTTGTTTACATCCAAGAGGATGGTGACACGGTTGTAGCGGTCCAATGTCCAATTGTAACCAATGCCTGTGCGTAAATTTGTGGGAATGAAGTCTTCGCGGCCACTTTCGGTGTACTTCACCTTGGCACCTATATTGGAGACATTGAAGCCGCCCAGCCATTGACCTTTCTGCCCATCGGGTAAATTCATTTCATTGCCTTGGTAGTACAGAGAAATATCGGTTGAGACAGTCTGTCCTGGCTTGGTTTGCAAACCGCCGACTACCTGACCCTGAGTCAAGTCTGACATGGCATAACGCAGGGATACACCCGCAGATAAATGCTCTGACAACTTCAAGGCATAAGCCACATCTACGGCCATTTCATAGGGCCGGTAGGTGCCTTGCTCATCGCCTTGCTCGTTGCGGAAGGTGATGTCGCCCAGGCTGAAATAACGGAGACTTGCACCAATACCGCTTCGCTCACCAAGCCCTACTGCCACGTTGGCAAACATCAATTCCACATCAGGAACCAGTTGACGCAACCACGGGGTGTAGGATAAGCCCCCCTGAGTTGTTCCCTCCCCAAGAAACGCCAGCTTGGCTGGATTCCAGAAGATGGCATTGGCGTCTGGCTCTAAAGCTAAGCCCGCATTAGCCATGCCGCCGGCACGGGCATCAGGCCCAATAGCCAACATAGGCATAGCAGAGGTGACAACATTGAGGTTGTCTCCAAATGCTGTTGTCTGCGCCACTGTGCTCAGGGATAGGGTTGCACACAATAGTGCATAACTGAAACGTCTTGGAATGCTTTGATTCATGGTGACAAATATATTGCTTAGTTCAAAAGAATGAGTCGATCGGCGGCAGCAGCTTTCTGGCCATCTGACAGGCGGGTGACATCCATGCGCACAACGTACCAGCCAGCCGGTAACGTTTGTCCTCTGCCACCACGTCCATCCCATACCAT
>DFSH01000039.1:0-10472 GCA_002378565.1 Flavobacteriales bacterium UBA3442
CGCCAGCCAACATGTGCACATTCACCTTCTACATGGTAGACAGTTATGGTGATGGTTGGAATGGTTGCTTGGTTGACTTGCAGCAATCAGCGAATGGTTCTTGGTCGACGGCTGCAACGTTTGGTTCTGGGTTCACGTCGGGTTATAATGCAGTGGACAGCAGTTCATTGTGTAGTGGTGACTCCGCGCGGATTGTTATCAACGCCCCGGGCGGATGGCCAACGGAAGTAAGCTTTGATTTGGTTGGACCATTTGGTGACACCTTGGTCAGCCATTCGGCGGGAGCTTCCTTGTCAGGATTCCAATTGATGGGCTCCTTTTTAGCATCATGCAACAGCTGCGCTTCGCCAGCCTCAGTGACGGCTAGTAGCACTGCCTGCACAACAGGTTCCGTTGCATGGACATCGGGTTCTTCAGCTTTGACGAGTCAAGTAGATTACGGCGTGGCAACCTACAGCCCTAGTGCGGCTACGGCCACAACCTATGCCACATCAGCAGGCGCATCCTTGTCAGGCCTCCTGCCGGGTACCACCTATGATGTTTTCGTTCGCGATTCCTGTTCAGATGGTTGGTCAGCTTGGTCGCAGACCAGTCTTATGACGGCTTCAGGTCCCTTGCCAACATTGAATACCGCTTATTTGGTAACAGGAATGAGTCCTGTAACCATTGAGTTCACAGCGAACGCTTCAGGTCAGGATAGCGTGTACTGGACCATGAGCACCGGAGCCGCTTTAGGTGGTGATGTGGTGACCCATTCTTTCAGTAACAACGGACCGGAATATGCAGTGGCAACTGCTTTCAATACCTGTGGCTCGGTATCAGACACTGTCTTCTTTACCGTTGGTTTGGAGGAGTTGGGTTTGTTGAATCTCAGCATCTACCCGAACCCATCTTCAGGTGTGTTCAATGTGGCATTTGCGTTGCGTGATGCAGGTGATGTGCAGATTCGCATCCATAACATGGTAGGTGAGGAGATTGCACGAAGCAGTCACCAGCGAGTCGACAGCCAAATGGTTGTGCCCTTTGACTTGACGTCAATGCCAGCGGGCGTGTACGTGGTAGAAATACAAACACAGCAGGGTGTTCGCAGCCGTCGCATCGTGATGGGACGCTAAAGTCGGTTCAAATAGCATGATGAAGGGGTCGCTTGGCGACCCCTTTGTTGTTAAGCGCCATGCGCAAGGGCTGCCACAGAAACCCATGAGGCGCCAGATGTCCACAAAGTGTGTGCACAGGCATTCAATGTGCTTCCTGAAGTGGCTGTGTCATCCATGACTAGCAGCCGTTGACCATCAACGGCTTCAGGGCATTGGTAGCGATCCAGGGAGGATTGCAAGCGGTGGGTCATTGCCAATTTGGCTTGCGCCTTGCCATGCTTGGGTCGGTGGATCAGGTGCTTTACCGGCAGATCCCACACCGAACTTGCGCCTCGGGCAATGGCCTCTGCTTGATTGAAGCCACGAAAATACTGCCGACGCCATGACAAGGGGACAGGCACCAAGGCATCCACAGCAGGTTTGTTGACATTGTGAGCGAAGCACCGACCTAAAGTGAATGCCAGCTGCTCCAGATGGTTGAACTTGATAACGTGCATGCAGGCCTTGACCACTTCCGAATCGTAGCTTAGCCAGACCGTGGTTTCACTGGCTAAATTTACTGTGAACCCTTCGACTTGTCTGGATAAGTGCAGCTCATGCCAGCAAGCGTGACAAATGCTCTCTGCATGCTGCTGTTTCAGCTGTTTGCACAGCGGGCAGATTTCCGGCAGCAAGGCTGCCATCAATGACTGGGTTAATTGGTACATTTGCAGTCAAATATCTATTACCATGAGCCAACAACCGTCCGATAAACGACAACGAATAATTGCTATCATCTTGACCGCTGCCATTTTGATTTTGGGGTACATCACCTTGAAGCAAAACAATCAGGTGACTGACCTGGAAGCTGAGAAAACCATCTTGATCACGCAACTCGAGGATTACAAGCGTGATCTCTTGTCGCAGATTACCGCCAATGATTCATTGAATGTCTTCATCGGACAAGAGACCACTCGGTTGAATGAGAAGATTGAAGAAATTGAGGCTTTGGGCGCCATCACCACCAACCAGCTTCGACGTGTTCGTGGTGAAGTCTTTTCCCTGCGCAAGCAAGTGGAGTCCTTGACCAAGGATGTTGACTCGGTCAACACTGCCTATGCTGCACTTTCAGTTGTGACTGACTCTTTGAGCAGCGACTTGATGCTGTCCAGCGAAGCCAATAGCAACCTAACCAGTGAGAATGCACAGCTTGGCCGTACGGTGAATAAGGGTGCAGCCTTGCAGCTTGCTTTCTTTGAGGCTGGGTCCTACCGCGTGAACAAATCAGGGAAGGAAAAACTAAGTAGCAATGCCTCACGGGTGAACCGCGTGAAAGGCTGCTTTACCATCGCAAAAAATGCCATTGCAAAGGCAGGTGATCGTGAGGTGTTCTTGCGCATCAGCAGCAGTGACAACCGTGTTTTGACTGCGGGCAAAGATGCCGTGATGGTCGTCAATGGTGAGTCAATGCGCTATGCTTCGAAGGCAAATGTGCCATTTGATGGCGAAAGCACCAAGGGCTGCTTAACCTATGATGTGCCCATGGACTTGTCTGCCGGCAGTTACACGTTAGCCCTTTACATTGATGGCGTCAAGGTGGGTGAGACTGCCATGATCTTGAACTGATCCTGATGCGAATCATCAGCTTGAACGCCAATGGTATTCGAGCTGCGGTAAGCAAGGGTCTCGTCACATGGTGGGAGGCCTCGGATTCAGACATTCTTTGCATTCAAGAAAGTCGACTGCAAGACAAGGATTGGCTGCAAGCAGCCTTTCCTGCGCATTGGGTTGAATGCTTTCCTGCTGAGAAAAAAGGCTATGCTGGCACAGCTGTTGTCGCAAAAATCCCTCCAAATCAAGTAAAAATGGGCATGGGACACCCATCCAGTGATACAGAAGGCCGGGTGATGACCCTGACCTACCCGGGTTTTGTCTTGGTCAACGCTTATTTTCCTTCTGGCGCGTCTAGCCCCTCCAGGCAATTAGTCAAGTTAGATTTCTTGTCTGCCATGACCCGGCACCTTCAGGACTTGCTCAAGCAGCATGCAAGGGTTTTGCTTGTGGGCGACATCAATATTTGCCACAAGGACATCGACATCCATCACCCTCAGCGCATGCGTCGCAAGCCAGGCTGCACCAATGTTGAACGGGAATTCTTGAGCGCCTTGCATGAGGCTGGTTGGCGCGATGCCTTTCGCTTGTTTGATCCAAGGGAAGGGCAGTACACCTGGTGGTCAGCAATGGCTCGATCAAAACCAAAAAACCTTGGCTGGCGCATCGATCAATTCTGGTTAAGCCCAGCCATGGTTAGGGAAACCAAGCAGTGCAAGCATTGGACAGATCAAAATTTCTCTGACCATTGCCCCATTGAATTGACCTGGGAAAACTCCATGAAATTCCTGTGAGTTAATTGCTTCCAAGTCCTAACTTTGAGGCATGCGATTGTTCACAACCCTCTCCCTGATAGCCCTGCTTGTTTCAAGCTGTGTCACACCAAAAGTCCACAATGAGCTGCAGTCCAGCTATGACAACTTGGTCCATGCAAATGAAAGCTTGAAGGAAGCAAGTGACAAGGCAACAACGGCACACAGGGAAGCATTGTCTGACCTGAAAAAGGCAGCATCCAATTTGGATCAAGCCATTGAAGATTCTACGGCGATGGGCCAGCGATACCGCAAGTTGCAACGCGCCCTCAGCGATCTCAATGCGAATTTTGAATACGCTTTAGCTAACAACAGCCAATTGGTACAGGCCAATTTGCGCGAAAACAAAAGCATGCTGGAACACATGGAAGGCATGGCCACCGTGCTTTCCTCAAAGGAAGATTCCCTGCGCCGGGAGCAGTTGCGCCTTGCAGACTTGGAGCTTGCCTTGCAGTCCAGGGAGCACCGGGTGAATGAACTGGAAGCCCTGGTGGCAAGAAAGGATTCCCTTGCAGCCTATTTTAAAAACCGCATCTCTCAGGCTTTGCTTGGGTTTGAAGGACGAGGACTCACGGTGACGCTGAAGGATGGCCAAGTGCACGTTTCCATGGATAACCGACTGCTCTTTGCCTCCGGTCAATGGGCCGTGCAATCAGAAGGTGCCAAGGCCCTAGCGGAACTGGCTTCTGTGCTCAAAGAGAACAGCGACCTGAATGTATCGGTTGAAGGCCACACGGATGGCGATGCTTTTTATGGCAGGGGCCAAGTGATTGACAACTGGGATCTGTCAGTGATGCGCGCCACATCAGTGGTGAAAATCCTGACATCCAAGGGCATGTCACCTGCCATGGTTCAAGCTGCTGGTCGCGGTGAGCACCATCCCATTGCAGCCAATGACAGTCCAGAAAACAAGGCAAAAAACCGCAGAACAGACATCATTATCACACCCAATTACGGTGAGATTGCGGCCATACTTGGTCAATAACAAACGGTTTGTAGGGCCTTCAACAGGCTGCTGTTGCTAGCCAAACACCCCGGAGACCAATTGGTCCATGCGGGTGATTTTGATGGGCTTGACGCCTTTGATGTTCAAGTTATCAGATTCAGATTGGCTGGCACAAAACACCGTATCAAAACCCAATTGAACTGCCTCTGACAGGCGCTGTTGCATGCGTGGGACGGGGCGAAGCTCACCGCCAAGACCGACCTCTGCCGTGAAGGCCATGCCTTCTGGGATGGCGATGTCTGCATTGCTTGACAAGATGGCGGCACAGACTGCCAGGTCCAGGGCGGGATCTTCTACTTTCAGCCCCCCTGTGACATTGAGAAAGACATCCTTGGATCCCAATTGAAAGCCACAGCGCTTTTCAAGTACAGCGAGCAACATGTTCAAACGCCGGGTATCAAAGCCTGTACAGCTTCTTTGAGGCGTGCCGTAAACGGCAGAAGAGACCAGGGCTTGTACTTCCACAAGCATGGGCCGGTTGCCCTCTGCAATGATGCCAACGGCAGACCCGCTCAGGCCATCTCCACGCTGACCCAGCATCAATCGGGACGGATTGCTGACGGTCTGCATGCCTTTTGCTGTCATTTCATAAACGCCCAATTCTTGGGTGGAACCAAAGCGATTCTTCATTGCGCGAAGGGTGCGGAAAAGGTGGTGTCGGTCGCCTTCAAATTGCAGCACCACATCCACCATGTGTTCAAGGACCTTGGGCCCAGCCAGGGAGCCTTCCTTGGTGATATGCCCAATCAGTAAAATGGGAATCTGCTTGGATTTTGCATAGCGCAAGTACTCTGATGCGGACTCCCGAATCTGACTCACGCTGCCGGGGCTGGAATCCAGCTGAGGATTGTGCGCCGTTTGAATGGAATCAATGATGATCAAGGTAGGCTTCAGGGCTTCAGCCACAGATAAAATCTTTGCGGTGGACATCTCCGTGAGCACATGGCAACCATCGCCTTCAAGGCCAATCCGTTCAGCACGCATGCGAATTTGCTGAGCTGATTCTTCGCCACTGGCATACAAAACCTTGTCGCCATGATGGATGGCCACTTGCAAAAGCAACGTTGACTTGCCAATGCCAGGCTCGCCGCCAAGCAAGGTCAGGCTTCCCGCCACAAAGCCACCGCCAAGGACGCGATCCAATTCACTGTCACCGCTTGCAAGTCGCTGCTCTGCAATGCGATCGACATGGGCCAATTTGATCACTGGACTTTCCGTGGCTGACCAGACACTTGTCGCGGACGACGGGTCTGGCTTGGTCAAGATTTCTTCAACCAGGCTATTCCATTCACCACAGCCTTTGCACTGGCCCATCCATTGACTGTGCTCACTGCCACATTGCTGACAAAACCATGCTTTTTTCACCTTAGCCATAGGACGTCAAGGTCGGGACTTTTTGGCCCTTGACCAAGTTGAGAAATGCTTAATTCGTCTTGGGGATTTGCTGCAACCCAACCATGCCAATGGCCCCAGAAAGGATGAGCATCAAGGATTGGGAAGCGTGCACTACCGTGGCAAAGGCCAGGCCAGATGCATAGTCATGGCCAAGCACGACAAAGGCCATGGACACCAACCAGTGGTAGGATCCCACCCCGCCAGGTGTGGGAATAACAATGCCTAAGCTCGCGGCAACCATCACAAACAAGCCCTGATCCAAGGACAGGTCTGCAGAGAAAGGGAAGGCGAAAAAGCAGACATAGATCATCACAAAGTAGCAGGACCAGATAAAGAGGGTATGTCCCCAAAAGGCCCAGGGGTTATCTAGCTTCAACACGGATTTGAACCCGTCCCAGAGGCCCATGGCAAATGCCAGGAATTTTTGACCGATTGCTGAGGCCAACAAGGGCTTTCTGAAGGGGATGGCTGCTGCGGCCACCAAGACAATAATGGCAAGGGCAACGGTGGACCATAAGCTGCTTTCTTCAGCCGAAGCCCCAGTATTTGCCGTGACTTCAAATAGGCTATCGATGTATTCACTGGCCACAGTCAAGGTGAGCAAGAACATTCCGCCCAGCATCAATAAGTCAATGGTTCTCTCCATGATGATCGTGCCAAAAAGCGTGTTGAAAGGCACTTTTTTCTTGCGACTCAAGGCCGTTGCTCTTGCCACTTCGCCGGCACGAGGAATGGCCATGTTAACCATGTAGCCGATACTTGTTGCATGGGTTGCTGGCCAGGTGCCAACGCCATGTCCCATGCTGCGAAGCACCAAGTTCCACCGCATGCCACGAGAGATGACTGCCAGGTAGCCTAGGACGATGGATAAGCCAATCCATCCCCACTGTGTTTGTTGGAGCTGAACCATGACATCTGCAAAGTCAACTTGTTGAAAAGCAGACCACAAAAGGCCCAATGCCAGCGCAACGAAGAGGCTGAATTTCAGGAGAGCAGGGATGCGAAAGGGAGCCACGGTCAGTCGATGGTGTTGGTTGACTCATTCGGGAAAACGATCAATGGTTGATAGGTCTTCGCTTGGTCTACGGTCATTGATGCATAGGCAATAATGATGATCAGATCGCCTTTTTGCACCTTCCTGGCCGCAGGGCCGTTGAGGGTGACTTCGCCTGCGCCACGCTGCCCGGGAATAAGGTAAGTATCCAGGCGTTCCCCGTTGTTTATGTTGACGATGGAGACCTTCTGGCCTTCGAGAAGTTGAGCAGCATCCATCAAGTCCCTATCCAATGTGATGGAACCAATGTAGTTGAGCTCTGCGCCGGTCACGCGGACACGGTGAATTTTGCTGTAAAGCACGTCGATAGTCATGGGCCGCAAAGGTACTTGGAATTTTGGATTGCTCCGGCAAGGAAACAAACTCAAGATTTCAGCCCGTATACACGGTTAGGTTGTCAATCAACCGAACCTCGCCAGCAAAAGCAGAGACCATGACCTGAACTTTTTTGTCATGATTTCTCAGAGGAATCATGGGATCGGGGCAGGTTAAATCATCGGCACAGACCACATCAATGGCTTCAACAATCAAAGCCCCACTAGCCTGAATGGCGCCAGTCATTTGACTTTGAATCTCCACGGGGCTAAGCGATCCCTGGCTGTCAGCAATAGCCTGCAAGGCGATGAAAATCACAGACGCATCAGCGCATTGATCGGGGGTGAGTCGGCGATTTCTGGAGCTCATGGCCAATCCGCTAGGCTCCCTGACAATGGGGCAGGGAATGATCTCAGGGTTGCTGTCCCTGATGGTTGCCAGTTGCTGAACCACCTTCACTTGTTGGAAATCTTTGAGGCCAAAAAAGGCCTTGTCGGGCATCAACAGATCAAAGAGGCGATTCACCACGGTGGCCACACCTTGAAAATGCCCTGGGCGATGCGCGCCTTCCAGCAGGCCATCCAATCCGGCCAAATCAAAGTGGTCAGGCGCCACGCCATGAGGGTACAATAGGTCGGTTTCAGGCAGGAAAACTGCATGACAGCCAACGGAGTGAAGCATAGCTATATCGCCATCCACGTCTGATGGGTAGGCAGAAAAATCTGCGCTTAGATTGAACTGCGTAGGGTTGATGTAGATGCTAGCAACCACCACATCGCAGTGCTGCATGGCAGACTGAATCAGCGCCAAATGCCCTTCGTGCAAAGCACCCATGGTAGGAACAAAGCCAACGGTAGACCCTTTTTCCAGTGCCTGTTTCCAAGCAATGATGTCAGCCACAGAGATCAGTTGAGTGGGCGCTTGGTTTGGCGTAGGTGTCATGATGGGCCAAATCTATGGCGGCAAAGAATAGCAAGAGCTAAAACCTGAAAAATTCGTAACTTTGCAAGAAGTCCAAAAAGGCCCTTTGACGAGCCGCCTGAACCCACGACACCATGACCAAGCGACGCATCCTTTATATTTCTCACGAAATCAAGCCCTATTTTTTGGAGTCTGTCATTGCACAGGCAGCTTTGGACTTCCCTAAAAAGATGAATGCAAAAGGCCATGAGATTCGCGTCTTCATGCCCCGATTTGGCAGCATCAATGAGCGCCGTCATCAGTTGCATGAGGTGATTCGATTGAGTGGCATCAATGTGGTCATCGATGACATGGACATGCCTTTGATCATCAAGGTGGCTTCTGTTCCTGGTGCAAAAATTCAAGTATACTTCATTGATAACGAGGATTACTTCAAGCGCAAAGGCACATGGGTAGACAAAGAAGGTAAAGCTTACCCAGACAATGGGGAGCGCAGCTTGTTCTTTGCGAAAAGCGTTTTTGAGACCATTAAAAAATTGGGCTGGAAGCCAGATGTCATGCACATGATGGGCTGGATGGGAGCTGCCATTCCTGCCTACAAGGAACAGTTCAACAACAACGACCCCCACTTCAAGGATGTCAAGACTGTCTACTCAGTCTTCAATGACAGCTTTGAGGGAAAAATGGATGATGGCATGACCAGAGGCATGACCTTTGACAAGCTGGATGTTGTGAGCGATTTTGCTGAAGGCACTGCTGATGCATGGTACGCAGCGGGGTGCAAGCACAGCCAACATGTGCTTCGCATGGAAGATTTAAGCGACAGCCGCGTCAAGGCGCTGGAAGCTGCAGGCGTGACCATGGAAGATGGCACGGGCTTTGTTGAGTCTCCTGCCGATTTGCTTGATTACTATGAGACCCTTTTTGACTAACACTATGCGTTATTTCATTGGCATTGCACTACTTGGAGCAATCGCATGCTCTTGCGAGAGAAACACAGGAACCATTGGCCTGAATCACGTTAATCACAACGGATTTGAGCTGGGAGACCATCAATCACTTCCAGTGGTTGCTACGTCGGAGACTTTTGACTCCCTTCACACCTCACAGCCAAATTTTCTCATGCTTGGGGAATACGATGACCCGATTTTCGGTCACGCAAAGGCCAGTTTTGTCAGCCAGATTATCCTCACAGGGTTGAGTCCTGACTTTGGCGTCAATGCTATTGTGGATTCAGCCTTTTTGATTTTACCCAAGGCAGCTGTCTATGGTGACAGCTCCGCGCCCTTAGGCTTCACGGTCAAACGACTCGGCGAGGTGCTATCTGTGGATAGTTCCTACTTGAGTTCAAGCAGTTTCACTGGTGTTGAATTGCTTTGTGATACAGTCATTGAGCACCCACGCAATGGCACAGCTTTGGTGGTCCGCATGGATACGGGCTTTTTCCAATCGTGGGTTGTTGATGCTTCACAAAACACCCCGGAGCACTTTGCTTCCAACACGGATTTTGTCAGTTACATGCCAGGACTCATCCTAGAGCCTAAGCCAGGCAACCAAGCCATGTACAGCTTCAACAAATCGGTTCAAGACATCCGCGTTCGCTTGTATTACAGCAATGACAGCCTGCGCAATGACACCGTAGGTAAAGGCGTGCTTCCCTTTGACATGCTTTTGTGGGAGATCGCCCGTTCGGCGAACGTATTTGAGTTGGATCACAGCAATGCCAGTTTTAATCTCGGCAGCCAGGACAGCGTTAACGGAGAACACACCGTGTATTTGCAAGCCATGGGCGGCAGCGCCATTCGCTTGAACATGGTGGGTCTGGATTCACTTCGTGGTAAAGGTTTGCTGGTGAACTATGCCTCCTTAAGGATCCCTGTCAGAGAGGGTTCTGCTCTGATTTACTCCGCCCCAAATAGCATCCTTGGCTTAGTGCCTAGAGGCAACTCAAGGCCTTTGTTGCGCGATTACTACAACGCCAACCCCGGTGGCGCATTGATGGTCCAATCGGTGCTGAGGGACCGCTACTACACTTTAGAAATCACCCGCCATGTACAGCGTTTGTTGAGTAATACCGATAGCGCATCTCCTGAAATTTTGATTGTTCCATCTGCCATGGCAGGCAGCGCTAACCGTGCCGTGATCAATGGCAACCTGGACCCAGTGGCTCCCATCACTTTAGAGCTTTACACCTCAAAGCCCTTTTAAAAACTGACCCATATGTGTGGCATTGTTGGATACTTAGGCGATAAACAGGCAGGAAACATCCTGATCACCGGATT
>DFSH01000039.1:10736-10924 GCA_002378565.1 Flavobacteriales bacterium UBA3442
CAGCGCTTGGAATACCGAGGTTATGATTCCGCAGGGATTGCTCTGAACAACGGCGATCTCATCACACACAAGGCTAAGGGCAAGGTGCAAGATTTGATTGACATGATGGGCAAGGTCCCTGAGTCTACCATAGGCATTGGCCACACCCGATGGGCTACCCATGGCGAACCCAATGACATCAACGCTCA
>DFSH01000005.1 GCA_002378565.1 Flavobacteriales bacterium UBA3442
TGGATGCCATGTGGTTACATAACCAAGTGAGCCAAGGTTCTGGCTATGACGTGGCCTGTGCCATGGCCGATGGGCCCATCTGCTTTCAATCTGGCCAAACAGAAGCCGTCGACCTCAGTCATTGGCCCATTGAGCATATCGGGTTCATCTACCTGGGTAACAAGCAAGACAGCCAACAAGCAGTGTCAAATTACCTGAATAAGCCGGCTGATCATGGTGTCATTCAGGCCATCAATGAATTAACAGATGCCATGGTTAAAGCCCGTACCGTCAAAAGCCTGCGTCAGGCCATCAACGACCATGAACACATCATGTCAGACCACCTTGCCATGATCACAGCCAAGCAACAGCATTTCCCTCAAGAAACCTTCAGTGTGAAAAGTCTTGGCGCTTGGGGCGGTGATTTTGTCATGGCTCTATTTGACGATCCTTCTCAATTGGATTACATTGCATCAACTCATACCCATTGCCTACCGTGGTCTTCTGTCGCCCTTTAATCCCTGCAATGATCGCCACCATGGTGGCGATAGGATTCAGCCAACAGGCTGAAGCAGCCCATCTTGTTGGTGGACAGATCACCTACGTCTGTACGGGAAGCAACAACTACAGCATCGCCTTGACAGTCTACAGGGACTGCAATTCTCAAGGCGCTCAGCTGGATGCTGTAGCATCAATTGGCGTTTTCAACACCGTCACCGGAGCACTCATCAGCAATTTGCAAGTGCCACGTGGCCCCAAGCAAAACATTCAGCCCAACACCGGCAATCCTTGCCTGACTGCGCCACCAAATCTTTGCACAGAATTCGCGCAATACATCACCAGCATCAACTTGCCACCTATTGCCGGCGGTTACACCATTTCCTTTCAGCGTTGTTGCAGAAACAACACCATCACCAACATCTATGCGCCTGGCAGCAAGGGATCAACCTTCACTACGAATATCCCCCCCAATGACAGCACGTGCAACAACAGCCCGCAATGGGACAATGATCCACCCATTGTGCTGTGCAATATGGAAAATTTGAATATTCCCATCACAGCTACGGATTTAGATGGCGACTCCCTATCCTACCGTTTGTGCAACCTCTACCTTGGTGGTGGGCAAGGTGGTGGTAGCAACCTCACCAGCCCTGCCCCTAACCCGCCAGCAGGACCGCCCTATGGCTTGATTGCCTACAAGCCGCCCTCAACCACAGTCAACCCTATCCCTGGCATACCCGGACTTTCGATGGACCCCAACACGGGCTATGTCAATGGCTTCTTGAATGTCACCGGTCAGTATGTTTTAGCAATCTGTGTCCAAGAGTGGCGAAATGGTGTGCTTTTGAACACCATTCGACGCGATTACCAATTCAATGTCACTCCATGTGACCCCACCCTATGGGCTGACATTGTTTCAGAGGAGGATGACACCACCCAGCTTTGCATTGGTTCCACCATCAATTTCCAGCAAACCAGCTTCAATGTTACCAGTTTTCATTGGGACTTTGGAGATACTACCATCACCACAGACACCAGCAACCTGTCTAGCCCCACCTACACGTTCAATGACACTGGCACCTACCATGTGATGTTGATTGGCAACCCTGGATGGAGTTGTGCTGACACCGACATTGTCAGTTTTCACATCTACCCTCCCATCAATCCAACCTGGTTTGAGTCTGGTGGCAATTGCTTGGATGAACAAGGCTTTTTACTAACCCCTCAAGGCAATTGGTACCCTAACTCTACGTTTGGATGGACCATTGGAACACCGGGTGACGCGAATTACTACACAGACTCCAACATGTACCCGCCACCTGTCACATTTGTGAACCCTGGCACCTACCCCATCAAACTCTATGTCAAGTCCAAGACCTGTGAGGAGGTTTACATTGACAGCTTGTATATTTTCAATCGACCAGAGATGCTGGGTGATTTTGCCGGAATTGTTGGTTGCCAGCCTTACACCCATGTTTTTGACCCACAAGCCAGCGCAGACACTGACATGCATTTCTTGTGGGACTTTGGCGATGGGGACACCTCGCATGCAGCCATGCCAACACACACCTACACCCAACCTGGATTGTATGACATCAAGGTTTGGATGTGGACCCTAGACGGCTGTGTAGACACCCTGTACCAATCCTTTCCTGGTGGCGTTCTTGTTCACCCAAGGCCCGTGATGCCATTTACCGTGTCGCCCACAACCATCAGTATTTACCAACCAGATGTTGAAGTAACCACCACGGGTATTGATCCCGGTGAGCAATTCTGGATTCACATGGGCGATAGCAGCATCTACAACCAAAGCAGCTATCTCATTCATGCCTACAAGGACACCGGTAACTTTTATGTGCTTCGCATTGCTGTCAATCAGTTTGGCTGTTGGGATACCCTGAGTCAATTGGTTCGTGTGGATCCCGTTTTCAATATCTGGTCACCTACAGCATTCACGCCCAATGGCGATGGCAACAATGAACAATTCAGGCCCGTTGTCACAGGCTTCACCAATTACCGATTGGTGATCACAAACCGATGGGGGCAGGTGGTTTTTCAAAGCAATGACGCCCTGGAAGCATGGAATGGCACCGAGCAAAATCAAGGCAAAGAATGCCCTGAAGGCGCTTACACCTGGCATCTCTTTGTGATTGACTATGGTGACTCACCTGTGGAGAACAACGGCGTAGTGCTATTGATGCGTTAACGCATCACCCACTTCATGCCAACCACCAAGGCTATCATTCCCGTGGCAATAGACAACACAGCATAAGCAATTGCTACCCAATAATTGCCCATTTTGATCATGGCAAGCAGCTCATGGGAAAAAGTGCTGAACGTGGAAAATCCACCACAAAAACCTACAGCGAGCAGGAGGACAAAGCGTTGGTCCATCGTTTTTGCTGCAACAACACCTAAGATCAAACAAGCCATGATGTTGGCTAGCAGGGTGCCAATCAATTCAGCTTTGGATGAGTGGGGGAACAACGATTGTATCAAAAGGCCAGTGCCCCAACGGGCAATGGCACCAAGTCCCCCTCCAAGAAATACGGCAATGACATTCATGTGGTGGTGAAGGTCGGCACCCCACGCCATCTGTGCAAGCCTTTCGCAATAAACAGCCCCAAGAGCATGCCTCCAAGGATGTCAGCAGGGTAATGCAACCCTAAGTAGATGCGGCTATAGCTTACCACGAGAGCCCATAGCCCCAATGCTAGAAGCCAGTTTTTTGACGCTTTGCTGGCCTGCATAACGCCCCATGCAGCAAACAAGGTAGCTGCATGGCTGGACACAAAACCGTATTGACCACCACAGGATGTTGCAGCTAGCACGAACTGGTCTGCCATACCATGACAAGGCCTGAGTCGCATCACCAGGTTTTTCAACAAGTGGACTGATGCCAGATCCGCCAAGGCTATGGCAGCTATAAGAATCACCGCGAATCGTATCGCCTGCTGGAAAGACATGCGAAGGAATGCGTGAACCAATAGGGCCAGTAAAATCAGGTAACTGATCCAGGGCTGGGTTACCGTTTGAAATAAGGCATCCAAGGATGGATTGCCCTGACTGGTCAAGGAAAGAAACAGGGATTGATCCGCTGCTATCAGGGATTCAATGAAATCCATAAACGGTCTTTCAAGTTTTGCATACCCATGCCAGCCACCGAACTGATGAACAAGATTTCAACCTGTTCATCGATGCCGTCCTTGAGCTGTTGATGAATCTCCGTTTGAAGCTCCTCATCAAGCATGTCCGACTTGGAAATAGCTAGAAGTCGCTGCTTGTCTGGCAACTCAGGGTTGTACTTGGTCAATTCATCAAGCAAGGTATTGTACTCCTTCACATGGTCATCTGAATCTGCAGGTACCATGAACAACAAAATGGAATTGCGTTCAATATGCCGCAAGAAGCGATGGCCTAAGCCCTTGCCCTCACTGGCGCCTTCAATGATGCCTGGAATGTCTGCAATCACAAAGGATCGAAAATCCCTGTAAGACACCACGCCTAAATTGGGAACCAATGTGGTGAAAGGGTAGTCAGCAATCTCAGGCTTAGCAGCTGACACCACACTGAGCAAGGTGGATTTGCCTGCATTGGGAAAGCCGACCAAGCCAACATCCGCCAAGACCTTCAACTCAAGAATGTTCCAGCCCTCTTGGCCTTCCCCACCTGGTTGAGAGTAGCTGGGCGACTGGTTGGTGGACGATTTGAAATTGGTGTTGCCAAGCCCTCCTCGGCCACCTGGCTTGAAAATGATTTCCTGGCCATCGGCCGTGATTTCACAAATCACAGCATTGGTCTCTTCATCCTTTGCTACTGTGCCCAATGGCACATCCAGGTAGACATCCTCCCCATTGGAGCCATGGCGGTCATTGCGGCTGCCATTCTGACCATGAGGGGCTTTGATGTGTTTGCGGTACTTCAGGTGGAGCAAGGTCCATACCTGTGAATTGCCACGCAATATGATGTGCCCACCACGCCCGCCATCACCGCCATCGGGACCACCCTTTGGTATGCCTCTGCCACGGTAAAAATGTGCACTACCCGGACCACCATGCCCTGAAGCGCAATACAGTCTAACGTAATCGATGAAATTTGAATTGCTCCCTCCTGCCATGGCTTTAAGGATTAAATGTCCTCAATGATAACCTTCAACCCCTGGGTGATCTCCTCGATGCTTCCTTCACCAGAAAGACCTTGGTATTTTTTTTGAGCTGCATAGTAGGACTGCAATGGCTCTGTTTCCTTGCGGTAGACAGCGATGCGGCTGGCAATAACCGCCTCATTGGCGTCATCAGGACGCCCAGAGGTTTTTCCCCGCTCAAGCAATCGACCAATCAACTCAGATTCACGCACTTCAAGACCAATCATGGCATCCACCTGATACCCATTGCCTTCCAGCATGGCATCCAATGCCTCTGCTTGAGGCGTTGTGCGCGGAAAGCCATCGAAAATAAAGCCCTTAGCATCCGCATGGGATGACCACGCGTCTTTCAACAGGGCAATGGTCACCTCATCTGGCACTAACCGACCCTTGTCCATGTAAGATTTTGCCAAATTGCCCAGCTCAGTCTTTCCCTTGATGTTGCGGCGGAAAATATCCCCCGTACTCAGGTGAATGAAGCCGTAATGTGCTACCAAAAAAGCGGATTGAGT
>DFSH01000009.1:0-327 GCA_002378565.1 Flavobacteriales bacterium UBA3442
TTTTACCGTGTGCTTCAAGGGAATCTGGTGTAAATCCAGAACTGTACCCGCAGCTGTAAGCTCCGCAAAGGTTGCCATTAATCCACTGACTAGGTTGGGAAGGGATGGTAACTAGGGGGTGAGTCAGAATACCTGCCAATGGATTCAAGAACTGCTGTCGGGAAGAACAGTGCAAACCTTTGACATGAGCCACATCATGACAACTTATTGGTCTACCATTGCCTGCATCCTGTTAGGGGGCTCATTGCTGCATGCGCAACAACCCACCCAATTGATGGAGGCAGAGGTCTTCGCTAACCAACAGGGTTCATTGGCTCAAGCGCCTGT
>DFSH01000009.1:671-2743 GCA_002378565.1 Flavobacteriales bacterium UBA3442
CTTTGGATGGGGCATGACGTTAGAGCGCTTAGCCCTGGCTCTAGCAGCACCTTGTCCATTCATGGCTTACCAAGTGCTTATTCACGGATTCAATGGATGGGCGCAGACATCAGTAGCCCAGACCTTGGCACAACGGACTTGAGTTTGATGCCACAAATGGGCCACCACATCCAGGCGCTGAGTTCACAGTCATCACGTTTAGGCAGCAATGACGGCTCATCTGTTGGCGTGCAATCGGTCATGGAAATGGGTAACAGCATTCAGTGGGACTGGGGCAGCATGGGCTACGGCCAAGGTTTGGTGACAGTTCACAGCAAGTTGCAACAAAGCACTTTTTCAGCCACCATTGGCATGCGTCAATGGGATCACGACTACCGATACAAGAACCACCTTGGTGAAACCCTGAGTCGATTGGGTGATGATGGCTTGAGAAAGTCTATCAGCACCCTGTCTAGTCGAAAGCTGGGCAATTGGCAATGGGATGTTGGAACCTTTGTGTTGGCTATGGATAGAGGTCTACCTGAAAGTGCCAATTCTGACTATCGGCGTGGTGCTAGGCAAGAGGATTTCAGGGCACAATTTCATCAACGACAACGCCTTGATCTGCCATCGGGGTCCTACCTGCAATTTTCACAGCAAGCGTGGACATCTGAACAATGGTACCAATACCCTCGCTACAATATCAGTGACAGCAACTGGAGTCGTGGCGCTTCACTTGCCTTGGATCTTGGAAGGCGGCTAGCTAGTCACCAATGGAAGGTCACATCAACGGTTGGGTTTGAAGGGGTCAGTGGTTTGAATAAGCTGGACAGCTCTATTGCGACCTTCCGCAACCACATGAGCCTATCCAAAACTTGGAGTGCCCGTTGGTCAAGTCGTTTGGATGTGAAATGGATTCATCAAGTGTCTGGCCTATCTCATGCATCCCCTAAGCTATCCTTGCGACATGATGGCCAGCAAGCGATACACCACTTGATCCTTCAGGATCTTTACCGCATGCCGACCATGAATGACCTTTTTTGGCAACCCGGCGGGAACATGGATTTGCATCCTGAAAAAGGTTGGGACCTCAACTACACCTTCCAGCGTCCAATGGTTGCTGAATCCTCTTTTAGGCTGGAAGCATTCATCAGCCATCTTCGCGATGGCATCGTATGGATACCTGTTGGTGATTTTCAATGGGAGCCCCGCAATGTCAGTGAATTAACAAGAAGTGGGTTGTCAGCAGAGGGAATAAGGAAAAACCAATGGGGCTTGATGGCCTTGAGCTATCAATGGGTAAATGCCAGAAACCCGGAAGGAGAACAGGCACCCTATGTGACACCGCATAAACTGAGGCTTTCATGGACAGCCCCTAAGCAGCCATGGGGTGTTCGGCTTATTGCAAAAAGTGCCATGCCAACTGCTTGGGATGGGCAAACCTTGAAATCTTATGCTTTACTTCAGTTGCATCGAGAATTGGCATGGAAGCGAATGACTATGTCTCTTGTTTTGGACAATGCATTGAGCACCAACTACGCACTGCAGGGAGGTTACCCGATGCCGGGAAGAAATCTACAAATTCATATCAAACAATCACTTGAGCCACTCAAACAAAAAACTGCCCTAGCAATGGATGATGTTTTTTTTCGCAAGCCGTCTCGATTGGCGTTTATGGGTGCCACTGATTAGGGCTGAAAAACTCGAATGTAATCGACGGCCATACGCTGAGGAAAGGTGGTTTGTGCATTGGGGCTGCCCGGCCAGTTGCCGCCCACTGCGACATTGAAGATGAAGAAGAATTTTTCATGAAATTCGCTCAATTCAGCACTGGTAATGTCCAGTGTGTAGAATAACACATCATCTCGGCACCATTTTATAGATGAGGCATTCCAGATAATACTGAAGACGTGAAACTCATCTTGATAGGAGCTGCCATTTGTCACGGCGATGGAGCTGCCATCATAAGCGTGGTTCCCACTGTGTGACCAGTGTCCCGTACCATGCACTCGTTCATCCCCTTGATTTGGGTTAGCGCCGCCAATCATTTCCATGATGTCAATTTCACCGCATGCAGGCCATCCCACCGTGGA
>DFSH01000069.1 GCA_002378565.1 Flavobacteriales bacterium UBA3442
CGCCTGCCATCCCTGACTGATCAGATTTACATCAAGGCACAGCGTTTACGAAGCATTGAGGATGAAGGTTTGCAAAAGGTGGATGACCCCATTGAGGGCGAATTCATGGGCATTTTGAATTACTCCATCATGGCATTGATTCAATTGGAGAAGGGGGTCGCCAACGAACCTGACATGACGGCAGAAGATGCATTGATCGCGTATGATCGCTATGCTGGTGAGATTCTGGAGCTGATGATGGCTAAGAATCATGACTACGGTGAGGCTTGGCGAGAGATGCGTTTGGGGTCCTTCACCGATCTGATTTTACAAAAACTCCTTCGCGTCAAGCAAATAGAAGACAACCAAGGCAAAACCCTTGCAAGTGAGGGTATTGATGCCAATTACATGGATATGGTCAATTACGCAGCTTTTGCCTTGATTCAATTGTCCGAATCTGATCAAACATGAAAAACCTGACCCCCGCTTTAACCTGGCTTGCACGCATCCTTGTTGGTGCCTTGTTCATATTTTCCGGTTTGATTAAGCTGAATGACCCGGTGGGCTTCAGTTTCAAGTTGGAAGAGTATTTTGGAGAAGATGTTTTGAATTTGCCCTTTTTGGCACCCATGGCTTTAGGTATTGCCGTTGTTGTTGTCATCTATGAAATTGTACTTGGTGTTTTGACCCTGATTGGTCAGTGGAAACGATTCACATTGATTAGCCTCACTGGAATGATGGTTTTCTTCACCTTTTTAACCTTCTACTCAGCCTATTTTAACAAGGTGACAGATTGTGGTTGCTTCGGTGATGCCATTCCTTTGTCCCCTTGGCAAAGTTTCTATAAGGATGTCATTTTACTTGCCTTGATTGCCATGCTATGGGTAGGTAGGAAATCTCTTAAATCGATCACGCCATTGCGCGCCACCAATTTGATTGTGGCCATCACCATCGCTGCTTCTGCCATGTTTGCAGAACATGTACTGAATCATTTACCGGTATGGGACTTCAGAGCCTACAAGCCAGGAACAGAAGTGCTGGAATCGCTCAAGAGCGCAGAAGAGCTTGGTTTAGAGGGGCCTCAATATGAAACCTATTATACAATGGTTGGCCCCGATGCACAACAAAAGGAGATCTCAGGCACGGTCTACATTGAGCAGAAATGGTACAGCAAGGAGGGTTGGGTCATGGATGAGGAGGCAACATTCACCAAGCAAATCCGTGATGGTTATGAACCCCCAATTCATGATTTTACCATTGAGCTTTTAGGTCAGGATGTCACAGATTCGGTGCTGCAAGTGGCTGAACAGTATTGGTTGGTTGCTTATGATTTCAGCTCGACAGATGAAGCGGCTTTAGACCGTCTGGCTATGGAGTTGCAAATGCTTGCAGATGACGGCATGTCAATCATTGGGATGACCTCAAGTTCAAGTGAGGCCATTGAAGCCATGCAGCAGCGCAGCGGCACAAACTTCCCATGGGCCATGATTGATGGCACGGCATTGAAGACCATCCTCAGAAGCAACCCCGGTGTGACCCACCTGAAAAATGGGATAATCGTGCAGCATTTCCATCACAACGACTTTCCCCCATTGCATTGATGGCGACCTTGCCTGCATTGAAGAAATTGGCGCAAAGCCTCTTGGTTTTATGGGGTGTTGCCACTTTGGTGTTTTTTCTTTTTCACATGGTGTCAGGTGATCCTGCCCGGATGATGCTGGGCCAAGTAGAAGACCCAGTGGCTCTGGAGGCATTGAGGGCCGCTTACGGTTTAGATCAACCCTTGTTGGTTCAATATGGCCATTACCTGAATGGACTGAGTCCTTGGGGTGTGCAACCAGATGGGGGTTTAGGGTTCAAAGCCATTGATATGCAAACATCCTACCAGCAGCGAGGGGTTCCAGTCACATCCTTGCTGGCTGAAACATTGCCGCAAACAGGCTTGCTAGCGATCTTGTCAATGACTTTTGCTTTGCTTTTAGGCATCCCCTTAGGCATGTCTGCAGCCTTGAAGCCTAACACTTGGTGGGATCGGGCAGTGGTCTTGCTTTCAACATCTGGCATGGCCTTACCATCATTTTTTTCTGCAGTCTTGATTGCTTGGTTTTTTGGTTTTGTTTTAGCCCCTTGGACAGGTTTATCCATGACGGGAGGCTTGATTGAGTTGGATGATTTTGGCGAGGGTGAAGTGTGGCAATGGAAGCATGCCATTTTGCCAACCTTGACTTTAGGCATCCGTCCCTTGGGGGTTATTGCACAGATGATGCGAAGCTCAGCTTTGGAAGTGATGTCTCAGGATTATGTGAGAACAGCCTATGCAAAAGGCTTATCAAAGGCCTTGGTCTTGCGCCGCCATGTATTCAGAAATGCACTGAATCCCTTGGTTACAACAGTTTCAGGCTGGCTAGCTGGACTGTTTTCTGGGGCAGTTTTTGTTGAGACGGTCTTCGGGTGGCATGGCACAGGCAAGCTGATGGTGGACGCCTTGGAGTCGAGGGATTTTCCTTTGGTGATGGGTTGTGTGTTGTCATTGTCAGCTGTGTTTGTGGTTATTCAATTGCTGGTTGACCTGTCTTACCAGTGGATTGACCCACGACTGCAGAAGCCATCCTAGCTGTTTGGTATTTTTGATGGACTTTTGCAACTCAAATAGCTAAAGAAAACATGGGTAGAAAGAAGGTATTGGCAGGCAATTGGAAGATGAACACCTCACCAGAGGAGGGCATGGCATTGCTGCAGGCCCTGAAAGCCAATTTGCACCCCACAGATTCACTGGTGGTTTATGTCGCACCACCCCATGTGCAATTGCAACAAACCGTTAAGCTGTTGCGTGAAAAATCCAATTTCTATGTAGCTGCACAAGATGCAAGGGCTGAAGCTTCAGGTGCTTTCACGGGAGATGTGTCCATCAGCATGTTGGCAGCTATGGCTGTTGACGCTGTGATTTTAGGGCACAGCGAGCGACGTTTGCATCACCAAGAAACCGATGCAGTGGTCAATGCAAAAATGCACGCGGCATTTGCCGCAGGCTTGATAGCCATTGTCTGTGTGGGAGAAAACCTTGAGGTCCGCCAAGCGGGCAATCACTTGGGTCATGTCTGGGAGCAGCTCAACGCAAGCATTCAAGGCTTAGATAGCAAGCATTTCAATGACATCATCATTGCCTATGAGCCAGTATGGGCCATCGGAACCGGAGAGGTTGCAAGTCCTGAACAAGCTCAAGCCATGCATCAGCACCTTCGCAATCAGTTGGCATCTGTCTATGGCAGTGATGCCGAAGAAATACCCCTGTTGTACGGCGGATCATGCAAGCCATCCAATGCCAATGCCCTGTTTGCTCAAGATGATGTGGATGGCGGATTGATTGGCGGGGCTGCCCTGAAGGTGAGCGATTTCCACCCGTTGTTTGAAAGCTTGAAAAAAGTTTAAACATGCGCTATTTGGCATTGACCTTTCTCATGGAAGAAGGTGACCCGCGAAGGGAAGTCATCATGGCAGACTTTGACAGTTTACCCATTGAGACAGTCACCGATGATGCCAGCGGCTTGATGGCTTACATTCCAGAAAATGCCTTCACATCCTTGGATGACATCAAATTCCCCTTGGCCAATGCCATTGAGACAGTCACCTTTGATCATGCATGGATTGCTCATCAAAACTGGAATGCCATCTGGGAATCCCAGTTTGAACCCATTGCTATTAAGCAAGCACTGTTGTTGAGGGCTCCATTCCATGATGACGCAAAGGATGAGGACTTCACTTTTGTCATAGAAATGATGCCAAAGATGGCATTTGGCACGGGCCATCACCCCACGACCTACCTCATGCTTGAGCGCATGCTTAATGAGCCAGTTAACGGCTTACGCATGTTGGATATGGGTTGTGGTACGGCCGTTTTATCTGTCCTGGGATGCCTGCAAAAGGCCAGTCAGGTTGTTGGTATTGAGCTGGACGCGCATGCGGCGGACAATGCCAGAGAAATTGTCCTGAACAATGGTGTTGAGGCACAATGCGAGATCCTCACCGGGGATGCCAGTTTGCTAGAGACCCAAGCACCCTTTGATGTGATCTATGCCAACATCAACAGAAATGTCCTGTTGGCGGACTTACCGGCCTACGCTATGGTGTCTAAAGACGGAACCATGCTGCATTTGAGCGGATTTTACCCCAGCGATGAAGCGCAGCTGAAGGCCCGTGCAAAAGATTGTGGATATCATCCCCTCAGTGAGGCGAAAAACCAGGCATGGATGCAGCTTACCTTGAGGTATGATGCACCGGGGGATTCATAGCAAAGGATTACTTGCCAAACGGCTCCGCTTTGCGGGCTTGATTTGCTGGCTTCTCATGGCCACACCAAGTCATGCGCAAGTCCGTTCATTTGGTGAAGGTGAGGACTTCAGCAAGGACTTTAGCAGACACATGCAATTCGTGATGACGAAGCAGGATGCCGCTTCATGGCTCACGACGTGGTCTACAGTGCATGCAGACTCAGCATGGTCCATTGATCAACGATTGGCTTTTCAGGCAGCAGCTAGGAATGTTTTGAGAAAGCGAATCCTGAATGCAGAATCGTGGCAAGCATTGATTGACTGCATGCGGTATTGGGCAGATGTCACGGGCGAGGTGACTCAAGCGCAGGGTGACAGGTGGTTTGCACAGACGGTTAATCAGTCCAAGCAATTATCTCGCAAGGGCATGGAGCAGTATTTGCATACGGCAACTGGATTGACGGATTTGACCAAGCAAGGACCGATTCGGTTGTACGATTTCAATGGCTTGAGTTGGTGGCTTATCGATGGGGAAATAGCATTGGCAGATGCTGACCCTGAAAAGCCAGATGACCTGCTGCGTTACCAGATCATTCATGGCAGCTTGCTGGGGCTTGCAAAGGGTGACAGCACGGTCATTGATTCTTTGTATGCGACTTACGATCCCTTGACGCAAGATTTACAGGCTAGCTCAGGGGAGGTGCACTGGCTTCGTGCAGGTTTTGCGCCGGGTGAGCTCTATGCCGTATTGGGTCCATGGTCAACCAACCTTCGACGTTATGGTTTTGCTGTTGATGGCGCAACCTTGCATAGCAGCTTGTATGTGCCTGAACCCCAGGCGGGTCATTTTGAAGAGCGGTTGACAGGTCGCACCATGGATGATCAGGCTGTCTTTCCCCGTTTCACCTGTGATGCCATGGATTTATCAATCAAAGATTTCTTTGATCAAGTGGACTACCAAGGTGGGTTTTCGGTGATTGGACAAAAATTCTTCGCCTCAGGTTCTGAATCACAGCCCGCACATTTCACCTTTTGGTATGACAGTTTAAAGGTGTTGGACCTCCGCTCAGATCGCTTCATTATTCGGCCTCAGGGCTTGCTGAGTAAATCGGCCATGGTCAGTTTGAAATTGGGCAAAGAGGACTCCCTCCATCACTTGCAATCCACGGTCCGTTTCGACCCTTCAACCCGGTTGCTTCAGATCAACCGACCCGACAGAGGTCTGTCTTTGACACCTTTTTCAGACAGCTACCACAACTTGGTGATTGATCTGGATCAGATTCAATGGCGGACCAATGAACCACAAGTTTACCTTGGGGGCTTGAACATGGGTAGCGGAAGCCCCATGGTCCTTGAAAGCAGAGAGTATTACCGCAATGAGCGATTCATTGCCTTGCAAGGTCTGGATTTGGAAAACCCCCTGACCAAGCTATCTGAAGTCGCTGCGTCCAGCGACAATGTGCCGATGACCCTATACCAAGTAGCGGTTTCCATGGAGATGTCCATGGAGAATTGTGAGTTGTTGATGTTGGAGTTGGCCATTCAGCAATTTGTCACCTACGACCCGATAACAAGCATGGTTGAGGTCCTGAATAAAACCCACCATTATGTGCTGAACCGAAAAGGGAAGCGCGATTACGATGTGATTCGTTTTGTGTCGGAGGTTGCCACAGGGATGAACGCTAGAATTAACCTACTGGACTTCAACATGGAAGTGATGGGGGTGAGGGTTATTGCTTTGAGTGACAGCCAGAAGGTGGCTATCATTCCGTCTTCTCAAACCATCCTGATTCGCAAGGGGATGGCCTTCGATTTTGATGGACGCATTGAGGCGGGGCGATTCACCTTTTATGGCCGTCAACACCGCTTCAACTATGAACTGTTCCAGTTTCAAATGCCAACCATTGACAGCATGCGATTCAAGGTCTTAGCCTTTGAGCGCAACGCCAATGGTTTAAGGCCTTTGGTCCAGGTGAAGAACACCATACAAGACATTTCTGGTGAGCTGTGGATTGATGACCCCAACAACAAATCCTCCAACCAGTATTTCCCTCAATACCCCATATTTACAGCAGCTAAATCGGCTAAAATCTATTATGACAGAGCCTATGGTGGCATTTACCCAAAGCAAGATTTCTTTGTCAATATCAAGCCTTTCCAAATCGACTCACTGGACAACACCTCAACGGAAGGTCTTGCCTTTGATGGCACCTTTGTGAGTGCGGGCATTTTCCCTGACAGGCCTCAAATGATTCGGGTTCAGCGTGATTATTCACTTGGATTCACTGAATCAACGGGTGATGCCGGATGGCAAGCATTTGAATCCAGAGGCAATGCGGCTGGCACCGTTCAACTCACCATGTCTGGCTTGACACTGGATGGCGATTTAACCTACCAACGTGCCTTGGGTCAAAGCTCAAAGTTTGACATATTCCCTGACAGTGTTCGCGGTCGCGGTGTCTTTGATTTGACAGCTTTACCTGGTCCGGAAAGGGGTGGAGGGCATCCCTCAGCACACGGTGATGATGCATCCATGCATTGGCTACCCTACGCAAGCTCTTGGCAGTCCCAATCACGTTCAATGCCATTTGATAGCTACCCAAGTCGCCCCATGAAAGTCACGGGCCGATTGACCTATGGCGATGACCGCCTTGCTGCGAAGGGTTTGCTGGCATTCAATGACGCAGAGTTACAGGGCAGGCGCATTCGCTTGAATGCATCCTGGTTGCAATCCCCTTATGTGAGTTTTAGGGTGAGGGCAAATGCGGATAGTGAATGGGGATTCCAGATGTCTGGAACGTCTGCTGATGTTGATTTCATTAGCGAGGAGGGCAAATTTGTGGCTGCGTCCGGTGCGAGCACCTTGCAGTTCCCAAAAAACCAATACGAGACCAGTATGGATCGCGCAACGTGGCATATCGAAAGGCAATCCGTTGCGGTAACAAAGGGCAATGGGTTGGAATCAAGGATGACCTCAACCCATCCGCGTCAAGAAGGTTTAAGTTTTTTAGCTAAAGAGGCAGAGTTCTTCTTGAAGCCGTCAGTGCTTGAGGCGCATGGCGTTCCGCACATTGATGTGGCAGATTCGCGCCTGTTTCCGGATAGTGGTCGCGTAACCATAGAGGCTAGTGCCAACATGAGACGCTTGAAGCAAGCAGCAATGACAGCAAGCCTTATCGGCGGGTACCACAAGTTCAAAGACTTGGACATGAAGGTTCGTGGCCGCAATGAACTCTATGGCAGTGGCACGTACCGCTACGTGGACGAGAACTTCAAGGAATGGCCAATTCATATGGGGAAAATTGATGTGGACTCCAATTTGCGTGTCATCGCTCAAGGAGAAATCACCTTGGATGATCGCTTTCAGCTCAATCCCTGGTTCAAATACTATGGCATCATGCGCATGGTGTCGGATGATCCTTTGCTTGATGCGCAGGGGCGGATTCACATCACCCAAACGTGCCCGTCGATGAAGACTGACTGGATCATGACCCACACGGCCATTGACCCCATGGATATCGTGATCCAGTTGCCAGATCCCGACACCACCCGACCAGCCCACATTGTCACCAATGGCATCTACTTGATGAATGACAGCACCACGGTTTACACAGCCTTTGCTAGACGCAATAACCCCAGCGTGGCAGTTGAGTTGTTCAAGGCAGATGGGGTGCTGTTCTACTCTGATGAGGAGTCGGGCTATGTGGTCACCACCATGGATAGGTGGGCGGATGAGTCTGTGCCTGACAACATGCTGATTTATCAGCCTGCATTGTGTGAGGTTAGGGGGTATGGCCAGCTTAGTTTGGGTGAAAATCGCATGGGCCGTGTTGCAATGCGCACCTATGGCAGCATCAACCATCGCATGAAAACGGGTCGCTTGACTTCGCGGGTTGCGATCACTTTAGACTTTTTGTTCGCTGACGAAGTCCTTGACGCGATGCACAAGGAACTGGCGTCCAATGCAACGGGCATCCCTACAGATCTGGAGGCAGACGGCTTGAGTGAGGCATTGATTCGCTTGATGAATCCACGAGAGATCAACCGATTCTTGGTTGCTAGAATTACTGACAAGCAACCCAAACAGCTCAGACAAACCATGGTCTTTGATGATGTAGATTTCAAATGGAATACCAAGACCCGATCCTTCCGTTCAGTTGATGCCATTGGCTTGGGATCCATTGATGGTCAGGGGGTTCATCGCTACATCGATGGTGAGTTGGAGTTGAGGAAGCGTCGTTCAGGTGATGAAATCAGCATCTACCTCAATCCAGCTACAGAGCATTTCTTCACGTACCGACGCAATACCATGCGTTACTATGCATCAAACAGTGAACACTTGACCAGTATTTTAAACCTGAAGCCAAGCAAGCGGTCCATTCCTCGAGGAGAGGGATTGCCACGTTACAGCTTCATCACCACAACGTATGGCAATCTCTTGCGATTCCTTGATGGTTTAGAGCAAGGTGAGGACGATGATCCGGTAGACCTTGAGGAGTAGGTAATGTTGGGTTAAAAGGCGCTCACAGTTTTTCAAGGACTTTTTCATCACCCCCCTTTGCAGGGGAGGATTCGTCATTATATTTGCAGCCTCTTATACCAGAGGCCCCGTAGCTCAACTGAATAGAGTATCTGACTACGGATCAGAAGGTTCCAGGTTTGAATCCTGGCGGGGTCACAAAAAAAGCCAATCCGCTTAGGGTTGGCTTTTTTAAGTTTAACTGAATGGTGCTCAAATTCACCAATGTAACCGGTCTGCTTTTAAAAGTTAAGTAACGGAGAATTCAAACCAAACTGTGCATTGGCAAAAAAAACACAGAATAAAGCTGCCCGTGAGCCGGCATGATTGATTCAGGGTTGGTGTTCCTATCTTGCGGCCGAATTGACAAGCCTTTCAGCATCAGTCAATGCAGCAGAATTTGACGTCGTAACAATCAGGGCGTCTGACATAATACAAGACACATGCCTACCTATTTTACCGACTTCGACTTCAGCGATACCCTTCTCGACGCCATTCATTACATGAATTTTAAGGAGGCAACAGAAATTCAAGAAAAAGCCATTCCACACATCCTTGAAGGCAAGGATTTGATTGGTTGTGCACAAACAGGTACGGGTAAAACAGCAGCCTTTGTATTACCCACGCTACAGCTATTGTGCGATGAGGATAATTCGGGGGTGCAGGTGTTAATTCTTTGCCCCACCCGTGAACTGGCCGTTCAAATTGATCGACAAGTTCAGGGATTGGCTTATTTCACGAACCACAATTGCCATTCAGTTTATGGTGGCCGTGATGGCGTTGATTGGGCTTCTGAGGAGCGTGCCTTGAAAGGTGGTGCAGATATCATTATTGCTACACCGGGCAGGTTGCTCGCTCACATTGACCGGGGTTATTGCAAATTTTCTGGTGTGAGGCACTTGATTCTTGATGAGGCTGACCGCATGCTTGACATTGGTTTCTTTGATGACATCGTGAAGATCATTGGGCAATTGCCAAAGAAGCGACAAAGCTTGATGTTTTCTGCTACCATGGCAGACAAAATCAGGAAACTGGCGAATCAGATTTTGAACAACCCATTGGAGGTCAGTGTGGCGGTTTCAAAACCAGCTGAAGGCGTGACTCAAGAGGTTTATATGGCCCATGAGGATCAGAAAAATCGCATGGTCAAGCATTTATTGAAGGACAAGGATTTATTCCAAGCCATCCTTATCTTCTGTTCGACCAAGAAGAAAGTAGAGCAGTTGTCTCGCCAATTGAAGCGATCCAATTACAATGCAGAAGGTATTTCCTCAGATTATGCACAGAAGGAACGTGAAGAGACCCTTGCAGGTTTCCGCAGCGGAAGAACACGCATTTTGGTGGCAACGGACGTGATGAGTCGAGGCATTGACATCAAAGGCATCGATCTGGTTATCAATTATGATGTACCAACAGATGCAGAGGATTATGTTCACCGCATTGGCCGCACGGCTCGAGCTAAGAGCAAGGGCATGGCCATCACCTTTATTTGCCAGGAGGACATGTACCGCTTTGTTCGCATTGAAGAGCTGATTGAGCGAAAACTGGATAAAAAACACCCGCCAGAGCACATTGGCAATGGTCCTGAATGGGATGCTTCTGCAAAGAAAAGCCGATACAGCAGTGGTGGTCGTGGTGGACGTCCTCAGTCAGGTGGCGGCAAGGGCGGATCCCATCGCGGGAATCGTCGCTAGGCTGCTTAGGCGTTGACCTTTTGACGCGATTGGTACCAGAGATTTAGCACCACCCCAGCTATCACCAGGCCTATGGCAATAAACATCATGCCAGAAGGGATGAAGTCAAATAAGGTTATGTCCCATGCAATGGCAAAAATGACACCCAGGTATTTCAACGGCGCCACGGTACTCACTTCCGAAAGGTGATAGCTTTTTGTCATGTACAGTTGAGCGTACTGGGTACTGACACCGAGGCCAAGCAATAAGGCCCAATCCCACCCCGTTGGTGGAACCCAATTGAACAAGGCAAATACCAGCATGATAGGGAAAGCAATCAATGAGAAATACATCACAATCACAAGAGGGTTTTCATCTTTGAGTTTGCGGACGGCATTGTAGGCTAAGCCACTCAGCATGCTTGACCCCACACCAATCAACAGCAAATCCGTGGGAATCACTTCACTGGACCATTTAAGCATGGCAATGCCTAGAAAGGAGACCAAGAAGAAGCCCCATTGCGCTGATTGGGTTTTTTCCTTCAGGAGGTAGCCCGCAATGAAGGCAGTAAAGAAGGGGCTGAGGTATTGCAGGGTAATGGCTGCTGACAAAGGCATGTTCTGCACCGTGTAGAAATACATGGTCAGTGCAATGGTTCCAGCGAGTCCACGGATGATTAGCCATCGCTTGTTTTTACCCCAAGGTGAGATGCCCTGAAAGGTCAACATGCTGAAGGACATGATCAAGGTGACGATGGCCCTGAATAGCACCAATTCTGTGGCTGGAAGGTGTGGTAAGTATTTGACAATCAAATTCATTGCTGCAAAAAACAGCACAGAAAGCAGCATCATTTGAATGCCCTTTTTGTTGTTCTTTGTTAGGCTGGAATGGGGTTTCTTCATGGCTGCTGGTTCCAACATTGATTAAGGTGCCTTCCGGGTGAATGTCAGTTGGGATTCTGTGGAGTTCAAGCGGTCAAGCCGGTAGCCATCTGCTTGAAATGCTTTGATGTGATTGAGGTCAGCATGTTCGATGCTGCAAAGGTGTCGTGCCATCAACCCACGAGCCTGTTTGGAGAACACGGACATCTGGCGGCTAGCACCGTCTTTTTTTTGTAAAAATTGGACATCAACCCATTGGTGGGCTTTGAGTTGATCGCGAAGAATTACTTGAGCGTACTCCTGTGAAGCAAGGTTGAGCACCATGCCTCCTGGTTCAAGTCGTTGGTCAAGTTGTTGGGTGACAATTGATGCCCAATAGGCCCTGAGTGATTGATCATTGAGCCGCTGGTTCATGTCTAACCGGTAAGGACTGATCTGGTCCATGGGGCGGAGCATGCCATAGAGGCCTGATACAATAATCAATTGCTCATTGGCCCGAATTTGAGCCTTGCCCGATAGGCTTCCAGGATTCAATTGACCAAAGGCATCACCCTTGAAGCTGAATAGGGCCGCACCGCTGCCACTTCTTTTCCATTGACTCAGGGTTTCACTCACCTTGAGGGTCATCGCATCACTGGTCTGGTAGAAGGCTTGGATGGCCTTATGGTCCATGGCCTTGAGTTGATTGGCAAGGGATTCAGCCTGCTTGATGAAGCAGGGAGGTTGGGTCCCCATGACGGGGGTTGCTTGCATGGTTTTGGAGCTTGAAAGGATGGCAATCATGAATCCAGCAAATGTCAGGGTTTTTCCTTTGTCCGTGAGAAATTTTGGTAGGGTTTTTGAGTAGCTTGCTCCGATGTTTAATCGGACACCCCTTATGATCTCCCTGTCACTGCTCATTTCAGCGGGCATGGCTCATGCGCAAGTGATTGAAAGCGGAACCTTTCGTGTAGAATTTCGATTAAAAAAGGCAAAAGACTCTGTGTACAATCCCTTGGATGAGGTGGTTGTGTCAGCTTATCGGACGGCAGAGAAAAGGCAGCGTGTGATTCAAGAAATTGACTTAATACCCACGGCAAAAATTCAGCAGTCACTGGGTTCAAGCACTGTTGATGTGTTGGCAACCCATGCATCCATTGCCATTCAAAAAAGCCAACAAGGCGGAGGCAGCATCATCTTGCGTGGCATGGAGGCCAATCGGGTTCTTTTGGTCGTCGATGGCATTCGCATGAATAATTTGATTTACCGAAGCGGTCACTTGCAAAATGCCATCACGGTGGATCCGTTGAGTTTGGATCGCATTGAAGTGTCATTTGGCCCTACCTCCAATGCCTATGGGAGCGATGCCCTTGGTGGCGTTGTTCACTTCATGACCAAGACACCTAAGTTTACAGAGACATACCGGATCAATGGGCAAATGTTGCTGAAAACCACGTCGGTAAACAATGGCAAGGTCTCCCATGTGGAAGTGAAAGCATCCGGTAAACGCTTGGCATCACTGACCACTTTAACGCAATCTGCCTTTGGTGATTTGCGATCAGGGCGCAAGATTAATCCATCCTACGGCTTGCCCTATGGTGAGCGAAGGGTTTACCAGTCCACCTTCATGGGCCATGACAGTGTACACAGCAACCCTGACCCTTGGTTGCAGGTTGGCTCATCCTACACGCAAAATGATCTTTTGCATAAAACCTTGTGGCGTTTTCGTCCAGGTCGCGTCCATCAAGTAAACATTCAGGTGTCGACCTCATCCAACGTGATGCGCTTTGACCGTTTGACGGACAAAGAAGGGTTTGGCCCGCTTGGTCGTCCCTTGTTGAAATATGCTGAATGGTATTATGGCCCACAAGACAGATCCTTGTTTGCCTACAAATACAAGGGGCGTGACCAATGGGGCTTTGATGGGGTCAATGTGACCGCGTACAAGCAAGTTGTGCAGGAAAGCCGCATGACAAGGAAATTCAACAACCCCTACAGGAATTATCGCATCGAGGATGTTGTTGTGTGGGGCTTCAACGCAGATGGCGAGAAACGCTGGCAAGGCAATGTGCTTCGTGCGGGCATCGATGGATCCATTCAGGGGGTTCAATCCCAGGCGTTTCAACGACACATCATGGATGCATGGGATCAACGCCCTATAGACAGTCGCTACCCAGGAGGAGTGAATCAAATGAAATCATTGGCAGTATTTGCCACCCACGTCAATGAAATTAATGAGCACTTGACCTTGTCTGAGGGGTTCAGGGTGGGGCTGAGTCAGCTTCACAGCGAGTTCACCGATAGCACATTCTTTCCTTTTCCCTTTCAGCACATAAACCAAGCCATGCCGGTTGCATCAGGTAGCATGGGTCTGATTTATTCCCCGCATGATCGATTGAAATACACAGTCTCAGCAACCACAGGCTTTCGAGCTCCAAACATTGATGATGTAGCTAAAGTGTTCAACACCTCACCTGGTCGAATCATTGTACCTAACCCCTATTTGCGGCCAGAGCAAGCGTTCACCTTGGAGTTGTCTAAAACCAAGGTCTTTGACAAGGGCAGCAATTATGAGCTTCACGTATTCAGCACCTCTTTAACCGATGCCTTGGTGATACAGCCTTCAGGTTTGTATGGCAGCGATTCCATTGTGTACAATGGTGAGATGGCTCAAGTCTTGTCACAAAGCAACATGGGTCATGCTTACCTGTTGGGCTTTTCTGCTTCAGCCATGCATGTGTTCAGCCGCGAATGGAAGGCAGAGGGCAACATGCACTTGGTCAAGGGGCGGATGCTTTCTCAAGACATGAAAGTCATGCCAATGGATCACATCCCGCCGATGACATACAAGGCCTCATTGAATTACACCAAGGGTATTTTTAGGGCTGACTTGTTCCTTTTGGGTGCAGGATGGAAGCACATCGATGAGTACCTGTTAACGGGGGAGGACAATGCCCGTTATGCCACGCCAGTTGGTATGCCTTCATGGCAGACTGTGAATATGCATCTCTCGATGCGTCTCAAGCAAGGTTGGTATTTTCAAAGTGGCATTCAGAACATAGCTGATTTGCAATACCGGACCTTTGCATCAGGCATCAATGCTGCCGGTCGCAATTTGATCTTTTCAATTCGCTACACGTTTTAGGTTAAGCTTTACCCATGACAGGGTATTTATGGTTGGCTTCTTCATTTGTTTTGAAACCACAGGGCTTTTCTTCCGATATTGTTGGGATGAAATGGCCACATCAATTTCCCACCTACTTTGTCCTTGTGATTGGATGCAGCGCACTAAGCTGCCAATCACCCCAGGTGACAGATTCTGTCATTGACATAGTGGATCCAACCTCATTGATTCCTGCGCCGAGTGAACTGCATGTCGTGGGCGGGTTCACGGGGCCGGTGAATCACCTCATGGTTCATGGTTTTGATGCATGCACAGAGGCGAGCCAATCCTGGATAGCTACATGGTTTGCAGACCTTGGTTTGTCGGAGCAATTGGCCAATCGTGGGGAGCAGAAAACCATGGTAAAAGCCAGCAGCCATCTTTGGCTTGATAATGACCAGGATTTTGCTGCAAAAGAAGGGTCATATGACCTGCGCATTGAGGCTGATGGAGTGGCTCTTCGCTTTGGAGACCAGCAAGGCTTGATGAATGGTTTGCAAACGTTGCGACAGTTAACCCCTACAGATTTTTGGTCTGAGGATTTCAACGGCAGTTTACAGCCGGGCTTTCACTGGCCCCTTTTGCAAATCACTGACCGCCCCTTGCATGCTTACCGCGGGATGCATTTGGATGTGTGCCGGCATTTTTTTGATGTGAGTTTCATCAAGAAATACCTAGATAACCTGGCATTTCACAAATTCAACCGATTCCATTGGCATTTAACGGAGGATCAAGGTTGGCGTATCGCCATTGAAGCTTACCCCTTGCTAACCGATGTCGGTGCATGGCGTGAGGCGTCACAAATCGGACCATACAGCGATCAGCGATTTGACTCAACAACGTATGGCGGCTTCTACAGCCAGGATGACATCCGTGAGGTGGTTGCTTATGCGACATCGCTGGGTATCGAAGTGATTCCAGAGATTGAACTGCCCGGCCACTCCAGGGCGGCCATCGCTGCCTACCCATGGTTGAGTTGCCAATCTGAGAGCCTTCCTGTCGCCACGGGCTGGGGGGTCTTTGAAGATGTTTACTGTGCCGGCAAGGATTCTGTTTTTGACTTCTTGACCACGGTCTTGGATGAAGTCATGGACCTTTTCCCTTCCAAGGTTATTCACATTGGCGGAGATGAGTCACCCAAGGCTCGATGGGAAACCTGTGCTGCCTGTCAACAGCGCATGGTGGCAGAGGGGCTGGATAATGAGCACCAGCTTCAGAGCTATTTCATTCAACGCATTGAAAAGCATGTCAATCAACGCGGCAGGGACATCATCGGGTGGGACGAGATTCTTGAAGGTGGGCTGGCGCCAAATGCAAAGGTCATGTCCTGGCGTGGCGAAAAGGGTGGCTTAGCTGCAGCTTCAATGGGCCATGAGGTGGTCATGACACCAGGCAAGCCATTGTACTTTGACCATTACCAGTCAGACCCTAGTCAAGAGCCTCATGCTATTGGTGGTCACAACAGCCTTTGGGATGTCTACGCCTACCAACCCCTCTCAAATGACAGCTCAGTGTCAGCCTTCATCATTGGGGCACAAGGCAACGTGTGGACTGAATACATGGAGACGCCTGAACATGTTGAATACATGGTTCAGCCTCGCGCATCTGCATTGGCAGAAATCCTCTGGTCTGGTGCCAGGGATTCGGCCACCTTTGATCAAGCACTGCAATACCATGCGCAACGCATGGATCAACTGCATTGGAACCAAGCAACACATCACCTACATGAAGCGCATTGATTTTCTTAAACTCATGGGAGCAGGCGCAGCCAGCCTCCCCGTACTCCAGGCAGAAGGCAGCCTGCTGACACAAGACCCAAGACAGGTTAACAAACCCATCTCCATTGCTACATGGCGTTTTGGTGAGAAGACCACTGCAAAGGCCATCGCCATGATGGAACAGGGGGCATCAGCCCTTGACGCTACGGAGGCTGCCGTGAAGCTGTGCGAAGCCGACCCCAACGAGCGATCTGTCGGCATGGGTGGTCGGCCAGACCGAGATGGTGTGGTGACCTTGGATGCTTGCTGCATGGATCATATGGGGAATATTGGCTCTGTGGCAGCTGTTGAAGACATTGTGCACGTCAGTTCATTGGCGCGAGCTGTGATGGAGCAAACACCTCATGTGATGCTGGTGGGAGAGGGTGCGCGTGCCTTTGCCATTGAGATGGGTTTCCCCTTGGAAAACCTATTGGTTGAAGCATCCATCAAAGACTGGGAA
>DFSH01000049.1 GCA_002378565.1 Flavobacteriales bacterium UBA3442
TGCTGAAGCAGCTGCCATTTGCCATGACAAAGGCGTCTTATTCATGGCAGATGAGATACAAACCGGCATAGCTCGAACGGGATCATGGCTTGCAACCTGTGGCGATTGCCATTGTGCCAATGCGGTTTGTGAACGCGATGAAAGCACCTATGTTCGGGCAGACATTTTAATCTTAGGTAAGGCCTTGAGTGGCGGGGTCTACCCGGTGAGCGCTGTGCTTTGTGATGATGAAATCATGCTATCAATTAAGCCGGGGCAACACGGCTCTACTTTTGGCGGAAACCCTGTTGCAGCAGCCGTGACCTTAGCTGCACTGCAGGTCGTTGAAGATGAATCCTTGATGCAAAATGCGCGCAGACAGGGTAAGGTGTTTCGCGACGCATTGCAGGAGCGTATCGCTGGTTTGAACTTGGTTTTAGGTATCCGCGGCAAGGGATTGCTCAATGCGGTGCTGATCAATGATAGTGAGGACTCAACCACGGCATGGGACCTTTGCGTTGCCCTGTCTGAAGCAGGTTTATTGGCTAAGCCTACCCATGGTAACATCATTCGATTTGCCCCACCGTTGGTCATCAATGATCAAGAAATGGCCAAGGCTTTAGCGATCATTGAATCAGTCTTCACCGACTACGACGCTAGCTTTAAAAGCTGACCTGCAGGGATAGATTCATCAAGCGATCGCTCAGGTAATTAGGCACAGCATATTGATTTGCTGTACTGATGTCCATGATCCAGAAATAGCTGGCTGTATTGCGAATCTCTAGCAAATTGAATGCCTCCAGGATGATGCTGACACGCTGAAACCCTTGGACGTGAAGCAGTCGCTCAAAACCTAAATCTAAGCGTCGGTAAGCTGAACTGCTGAAGGGTTTTTCCGTGGCAAGTGGTGCGCCAAAAGGAAACCCGCCTGAATACTGAATCTGTACATAGACCCTGCTGCCAGGCTCGTCGGGCAGTTGGTCTTCAACGCGAAGGGACATCGCATGCCTGTAGTCACTGGCCCGTCGTTGCCATTGATCATTGACCTTTTCGCTGGATCGGTAAAAAGATAAGCTGAACCAGGATTCAGCCCCGTCAACCCATTCGGTGTGAAGCCGTTGATCGATGCCAATGACTTTGGCTTGAATGGGTGTTGTGCCCAAGTAGCGAAGGCGCATGCCATCTTGTTCGAAAGGGAAGGCTTTATCAAGGTATTTAACGTATGCCTCACTCCGCCAATAAAAGGGCCTAGACTGTCGTTCAAAATGCTTTTCTAAGCCAATGATGCCATGCCACGCATGCTGCATGGGTGCGGAGGCATCAAAAGACAGGTCTCGCCAATTTCTTAATTCCCGCACGGAAGCAGTCTGTGCATAGGAGCCCCCACGTAGATCGAGGGACCAATCATCCCTGAGGGTGGACGACAAGGCGATGCGTGGGCTGAGTCGCCACTCTCCGCTGCGGCTATCGTGAAGCAACCTCAAGCCCATCGACGCTTCCCCTTGCTGGCCTTTGACCGTGTAGTTTACGAAGGCATTCAACTTGTCATTGTTAAGCAGGCCATTTGCCCTGAAACGCTGATGAAGATCCAGGTTTTGTGTGCCAATCCATCCACTGTCAGTGACAAGGGTCGCTGTGTAGGGTAGGCTGTACCCTGCTGAATCCAGGTTCACCCACTCATCCAGATGATCAAGGCCCGTTTGCTGTTGCCAGCCCGTGCCCCATGTCAGCGTTTGACGATCATTGAGCTTATGGTATCCGCCTAGGGAAGCTTGCAGGGATCGCATCCATTGGTGATTGCGGGCATGCCTGAAATGGCCGCCAGAACCTCGCCAATAGGCAATGTCTCCAAATTGATCACTGCCTAGGTTTTGATTGACCTCGCCAAGCAAATAAGCAGATTCTACATCCGCAGACTCACTCTCTAAGGCCTGTGTGGCAGAAAATTGTGCGCTCAATTGATGGCCTTCAGCTAACTGGTAACTGCTTCGCCACCCAGTGAAGGCATTTTGGTAGTCATAGGATTCCTTGCCTGCCATGTAAACGCTCAAACGAAGCACCTGTGTCACGGTCCCGAATTCTGTTGTTCGGGAACTGGGTTGCAAGCTGTAAGCACTGTTTTGTGCCATGGCAAAACCGGTGTGCGTCCATTGTTTGCCCTGGCCTTTGATAAGCCACTGCACATCCTCAGCATGGGATAAGTAGTCACCTTCCGTGTCCAGCCCCTGCTGAAAACGCCGATTGCTCTTCACGCGAATCCCAAGCAGTGACAGCCACTGTAAGCCATGGCTGTCCCAATAGCCGGCATGGGCTAATCGGCTGGCGTAAAGCCCTGTTTTAACTTTCCATTGTGCTTGACCTTCAGGTAGGTTAAATGCCGTTGGTTGGTAGCGTACCGAAAGCACCGAGCTCAGCTTGTCCCCATAAAGGACTGAAAATCCACCTGCAGAAAATTCTAGGTTGCCAACGAGATCAGGGTTGATGGCACTCAAGCCTTCTTGCTGACCACTGCGAGCCAGCTGTGGCCGGTACACTTCAAAGCCCTCAATCAGCAGCAAGTTCTCATCGAAAGATCCACCGCGAACAGCATATTGGCTAGACAATTCATCGGTTGCTACCACGCCAGAGAGGGTGCGAATGAGTCCCTCAACAGATTCGCCAGCTAAAGCAGCGCCAGTTAGGGATTTTGCTTGGATGCTGGTTATGCCAGAATTGACTTTATCAGCTCTGACTTCCGCTGCTTTCAGGGTGGTTGTTTGAGGGATGCTGTCCGTGGGGCTGCTGATTCCCATCATGAGCAGGAAAGTCAGCATACCAATTAATTGAAATCACCCTGCTTGATTGCCTTGAAAAACTGTGCCCAGGCAAATGGGTTACTCAATCGACCAAGAATGGCAGAGCCTGCATTGTTGAAGGCGCCGTACCTGCCGTAATCGTAGAGGTTTTGCTCTTGAGCTTTGATTGCATAACGCTGTATTTGCCCGGGGTCCATACCCATAGCCGCAGCTTGCTCTTTCAAGGCTGACAAGGCAAGGTTCCGCATGGCAATGTCCCGTTCAGTGGTCTCTACCTTCATCGAAAGCAACTC
>DFSH01000057.1:0-24445 GCA_002378565.1 Flavobacteriales bacterium UBA3442
GAAGAAGTAGCACCTGTTGAAGATGCGGCAGCTGTTAAGAAGGCGGCAGCTGTTGAAGCATCAGCTACAGATGCAACGGCTACAGATGCAACGGCTACGGAAGATGAGTCTGATGAACACTCGGACGATGAACAGTCTGAGCATGATGACCACAAAGCAGATTATGGCAACAAGACCGATGAGGAACTCATTGACGAGGCCAAGCGCATCCTGACTGAAGTCGCCATCGATCAAGCTCGTGTTCCCATGTTGGCTGTGAGAAATGTACTCACTGAACGCTGGGACAAGCTCAAGCAGCAAGCCTTAGAGGCCTTTGTGAAGGATGGTGGCAATGTCATTGACTTCCGGTTTGAGCATGCAGGAATGGAGCGTTTCTATGAAACCTTCAAGGCATTCAAAAGCAAACGTTCTGCCTACCGAAAGGAGCAAGACAAGGTCATGACTGACAACCTAACGACTAAGCAGGGCTTGTTGGCTGAGGTGAAGGTCCTTGCAGAAAGTCCTGACCTTCCAACTGCCGCAACCTACAAGGACTTTAAGGTCATCAATGACAGATGGACAGCTACAGGCCATGTCCCCTCTGCAGACGCAAGAGATCTGTATGCAACATACCGGTTCTTGGTGGATCGATTCTATGACAACCTTCGCTTAAGCCAGGAGTTGCGTGAATTGGATTACAAGCACAACAAGGGAATCAAGGAACAGTTGATTGCAGACATCCAAGCGCTCGTCGAACAGAAGTGGTCTGCTCAAGTTGGTCTCAGCCTTCAAAAACTGCATGAATCATGGAAGGAAGCAGGTCCCGTCTCCAAAGATGACAAAGAAGTCCTTTGGGAGCTTTTCAAGGCCGCATCCAACACCTTGCATGGCAAGCGAAGAGAAAGTCACAACCTAGCTAAAGCAGAAAACAAGAATCGCCTTGTAGCAAAGCAAGTCATTGTTGAAGCCATGGATGCCCTGGCTCAGCTTGAAGGCAATGATCACAGCATTTGGCAAAAAGGCACCAATGAAGCCAAGGCCAACAGAGAAGCCATGTCCCAAGCAGGACGGACCTTTGGTGGCGAGAGTGATGCCCTATGGGATCGTTTCAAGCAATCTGAGAAAGCTTTTTTTAAAGCGAGAAACCAATTTTACAAGGACAGAAAAAACGCCTTCAAGCAAGCCATTGATGAGAAGCAAGCTTTGATTGTTAAAGCCAAGGCCCTGGCTGAATTGGAAGACCAAAATCAAGCCATGAAAGAGGTGAGAGAACTCCAAGCTCAATGGAAGGACACAGGGTTTGTGCCCCGTAAAATGAGTGATGCTGCTTGGAATGAATTCAAAACGGCCTGTGATGTGATTTATCAAAGCATGCGTAAGACGCAAAAACAAGATCGCGTCAACTACAAAGCAGACCAGAAAAAGCATGCAGGTGTTCGTGACAGCAAGTCAGCCTTGGAAGCAGCAAGGCGTGAGCTTACCAAGCTAGAAAACAACATGGGATTTTTCCAATTCGCCAACCCAGACAGCCCCATCGTTAAGGACGCCTTAAAAAAGGTAGACCAAGCCAGGGCTAAAGTTGAGAAAGCTGACAAGGTTTTGCGTGAAGAAAGGAAAATCATAAGAGAAGCTGAGAAAAAGGCAGAAGCGGCAGCAACTGCTGCAGAAGTTCCAGCAACACCCACAGCTGAGACTGGCGGCGACTCACAAGAGCCTGCCACTGAATCATGAGCCAAGAAGGGCGGCCCTACAATCACGGCGGCAAGGTCCTGAAGGATCTATCGGTTGATGGTGTTGAAGGGCGTCCATTTGAGCTGGTTAGCCCCTTTCAACCCACAGGAGATCAACCTGGGGCTATTGAAGCATTGGCCAATGGCCTAAATCAAGGCGAACGTTACCAGACCTTACTTGGGGTGACGGGTTCTGGCAAAACATTCACCGTTGCCAATGTCATCGAATCGGTGCAGCGACCCACGCTGGTCTTGTCACACAACAAAACACTGGCTGCACAGTTGTACCAAGAGTTCAAGGCCTTCTTCCCTAACAATGCGGTTGAATACTTTGTCTCCTACTACGACTACTACCAGCCAGAAGCCTACATGCCGACTTCAGGTACCTACATTGAAAAAGACCTGAGTATCAATGAAGAAATTGAAAAGCTCCGCTTGAGCACCACCTCTTCCTTGTTGAGCGGTCGGCGAGATGTCATCGTTATCGCATCAGTAAGTTGCCTCTACGGCATGGGGAATCCCGAGTCATTCACAGCACAGGTTGTAGAGATTAAAAAAGGGCAAAGCATCAGCAGACAAGCCTTGTTGCATCAATTGGTTCAAGCATTGTACAGCAGAACAGCGGAAGATCTTGGCCGGGGTTCCTTTCGTGTGAAGGGAGACATTGTGGATGTTTTCCCTGCCTATGGGGACAGCTTTTTCCGAATCATGTTCTGGGGAGACGAGATTGAAAGCATTGAGCAATGGGATCCCGATGCCATGCAATGCCTTGGCGTATTGGATAGCTTGCGCGTATTCCCTGCCAACCTTTTTGTAACGACACCGCAGCAACTCAAAGATGCCATCAAGCTCATCGAATTGGACCTTGGTAAACAGGTTGATCATTTCAAGGACATGGGTCGAGGCCTTGAAGCGAAACGCATTGAAGAGCGAACCACCTTTGACTTGGAAATGATTCGAGAGCTTGGCTATTGTTCAGGCATCGAGAATTACTCGCGCTACCTCGATGGGCGGCAAGAAGGTACACGACCCTTCTGCTTGATGGATTATTTCCCTGAAGACTTTTTGATGGTGGTGGATGAAAGCCATGTCACGTTGCCACAGGTTCGCGCCATGTATGGCGGTGACCGATCACGGAAGGAAAACCTCGTTGAGTACGGATTCAGGCTTCCTGCGGCTATGGACAATAGACCATTGACATTTGACGAGTACGAAAACTTGCAAAAGCAAGTCATTTATGTCAGTGCCACACCCGCTGATCATGAGCTGGAACGATCTGATGGCGTAATCGTTGAACAACTCATTCGTCCAACAGGCCTATTGGATCCACGCATTGAAGTCCGACCTCTCAGCATCCAAGTGGATGACTTGATGGCAGAAGCTGTCAAGCGAGCAGCTAAAGATGAGCGGGTGCTTGTGACCACCTTGACCAAGCGCATGGCTGAAGAGCTCACCACCTTCCTTACAAGGCATGGGATTCGGTGTCGCTACATCCACAGCGATGTGGAAACTTTAGAGCGCGTGAAAATCATGGACGATTTGCGCGCAGGTCTGTACGATGTACTGATTGGGGTCAACCTGTTGCGGGAAGGCTTGGATTTCCCTGAAGTGTCCTTGGTCGCCATCATGGACGCTGACAAAGAAGGGTTCTTGCGATCTGAACGGGCCTTGGTTCAAACCATCGGTCGTGCAGCAAGAAATACCGAAGGGATGGCCATTTTTTATGCTGACAAAATAACCAATAGCATGGAAAAAACCATGACAGAAACGTTGCGACGACGAGAGACTCAGCATGCTTACAACCACGAACATGGCATCACGCCTCGAGCTATCCAGCGCAATAACAATACAGCATTTGGCATGGTTGCTACAGAAGATCAAAGCAGCACAAAGAGCATGCATTTAGCCGCAGAGGACAATCCATCCCTCTACACCAAGGGTCAACTTGAAGCTCAAATACGGGCAGCTAGAAAAAACATGGAAAAGGCCGCGACAGCCTTGGACTTTATTTCAGCAGCACAGTTTCGTGATCGGATTGTCGCATTGGAAGGTTATCGAGAGAAATAAACCCCAAAAAGCCTTAGTCACCAATCAGGTTTAAAAACTCAATCGTTGTTGCGAACCTTCACCGTTAAAATAACAATGGCTAAACTGAGGGTGATGACATTAGCAATCATCATTGGCATGTCATTCAAATGAATCCCATAAGCCAACCAGGCAGCGATCCCAAGAATGAAAAGGATGTACATCCACAGACTGATGGCTTCAGTGCTTCTTGACCGAATGACTTTGATGGCTTGAGGCACAAAGGAAATCGTCGTCAACAAGGCAGCTATCCAGCCCATCCACTCCATCTCAGCTAACCTTAACCAATTCTACATCAAAGATCAAAGTGGCATTGGGTGGAATCACACCACCTGCACCCTGTTCGCCGTAACCTAAATCAGAGGGAATGACCAAGCGAGCCTTGCCTCCCACTTTCAGCAATAAAATGCCCTCATCCCAGCCAGAAATCACGCGACCCATGCCAATCGGGAATTCAATAGGCTGACCTCTGGAAATTGAATCGTCAAAGACGGTGCCATCAGTCAATGACCCTTTGTAGTGGACACTGACCGTCTGACCAGCCTTTGGTGATTGACCATCACCTTCAACATCCATGCGGTAATACAAACCACTATCTGTCTTTTCCATGCCATCAGTCAATGAAGCCAATGCTTCAGCTTGAGCCGCTTGTAATGCTTTAGCTCGGATAGACTTATCAGCCATGCCAGCATCGTAAGATGCCTTTGCATCAAAAGAAGCTGCTTCATCACCAATAGCAAGGATTTCAACCTTGGTCAAGGCGTCACCCTGTTCAATGGCGTTGACAACATCCATGCCTTCAGCAACTTTGCCAAACACGGTGTGTTTGCCATCCAGCCAAGAAGTCTCTACATGGGTGATGAAAAACTGAGAACCATTGGTGCCAGGTCCGGCGTTAGCCATGGACAATACGCCTGGGGCATCATGCTTGAGTTCTGCAACAATTTCATCGTCAAATTGGTAGCCTGGACCACCAGCACCCGTGCCTTTGGGGCAGCCACCTTGAACCATGAAGTCTGCAATCACCCGGTGGAATTTCAACCCATCGTAATATGGCTCCCCTTCAGATTTTGAATCATTGGTTTGCAGACCCTTCGCCAGTGCAACAAAATTTCCCACAGTCATGGGGGTTTGTTTGTGGTAGAGCTCTGTTGTGATCACACCGCGACTGGTGTGAAATTTGGCATACAAGCCTTGAGAAAGATCAGACATGAATTGGTTGTGGATTAGTTGTCGTTTGGAATAAGTGATGACTTAAACAGGTAGTTTGCAATCGGCATACTGCCTTAGTAAAAGGCAAGAAGTCTATAGGTTCAGGAACTGAATGTCCTCAACCCAGATATCAAAAAGGACCTCTGCGTTGGGAGGGATGACATTGCCTGAGCCTGCCTCACCCCAAGCTAAACTTGTTGGGATGATCAAGCGAACATGTGAGCCTTTCCTTAGACCAATCAAACCTTCTTGCCAGCCTTTGATGACTCTGCCTTTAGGCCCAGCTTGAACAGGAAAACTAGCATAAGGCTCCCTTTGTGGGTCATAACTGTTGGCCATCAAGGCGATCTGCTTCACGGAAGAATCAAAGGGCTTGCCATCAGCAAAATACCCTGCGTAATGCACCATCATGCGGTCACCAGCCATGGAAGCTTTGCCTTTACCTTCTTCAATGACAAGTACTTTCAGGCCACTGGGGCGGGCTGAAGCCTGACTCACCCATGTTGCGTACAAATTAGCAAAAGCAGCAGCGTCATAGTTGCCGCCGTCACTCAGCCATGTAAGCGAACGTGCGCGATCTGAACTTAAAATATTCGATTCCTTCTCCCGTTTGTCGGCTTCAACTTCAAAGGCCTTTTTCCTGTTACTGAAAGCCATTGGCGCGTCGAATTGCTTGGCATCCTTACCCTGACGAATGATGCTAACAGACATCGTTACGTCAACAACTGGGCGATCTGCGGCTGCACGTTCAACGTTTGCTATAGCCGTTACCACATTCATGCCTTCAATCACATGGCCAAAAACACTGTGCTTGCCATCAAGCCAAGGTGTTGCAGCATCTGTGATAAAAAACTGTGATCCATTGGTTGCTGGCCCACTGTTAGCCATGGACAGAACGCCTGGCTTGTCATGGGTCAAGCCTGGGTTGAACTCATCAGGGAAGTTGTAACCCGGGCCACCAGATCCAGTGCCATCAGGGTCACCGCCCTGTATCATGAAATTGGGAATCACTCGGTGGAAAACCATGCCGTTGAAATACGGTTTATTTGCATCCACCAAGGGATGGTTTCCTTCTGCCAATGCGACAAAGTTTCCAACGGTCATAGGGGCTTCAAGGGATGACAAGGCAACCAGCACATCACCCATGCTCGTTGAAAACAAGGCGTAGATGCCATCTTCGAGTTTGACTTTAACGCCGTTGACTTTGATGTCGCTGGAGGCAGGATCAACATTGCTTGCATTGTTGGAAGAAGGAGTGTTGCCACAGGCAATCACCATGACGGCCGTCATGGCCATGCTAATCAAAGTTTTGAATGGTATTTTCATCAGGTAGGATTTAAGGTTGCGAAGGTAATAAAGCATGGATGCGCAGGGCGCAAAATAAGGTGGACATCGGTGGGATATTTTTCAAGTCACCAGCCAGGCCATGCGCCAAGTGGGATGGTATGATCAGGTGCAAGCTGTCGCCCGGGCAGGCTTGATTGATGGCCTGCTGAATACCCCACTCTACGTCTTGGTCACGCAGGACCATCGTCCGTCGGCGCGCATGGCTAATCAACACATGACCATACATGTCTTGGATGACATCATGAATCACCACCACATCAGCTGTGTCAATGGGGCGAAGACAATTGCTTTGTTCAACAACAGCAACCCACAGTCCATTACCTTGGTCTTCAAAGGCAAAGTCGCTGGTCTGAATCAGTGAGTCCACCATCTGGCGCTCCAATGCCAAGGCTTCTCTGTTGTCCTGTATCAATTGCTCTCTGACGTCAACATCTGGCCTTCGTGATGAAGGCTCAGGCTGGCTAGATTTCACACAGGCCATGAGCATCATGACAATCAGGCACATGGCAATAGGCTTCATACAAACAGGTCATTGACATGTTCCACGAAGCGATCCATGGCTGACTGCAGGGTTCCTTGGTAGATGCCACCTGCAGCGTTGGCATGGCCACCGCCCTGGAAATAGGCCCTGGCAAATCGATTCACGTTGATGTCTCCGACGCTGCGGAAGGAGCATTTGACAACCCCAGCACTGTCTTCTCTGAACAAGCAACTAACGGAAACGCCCTCCACGGACAACCCCCAGTTGACAAGCCCATCTGTGTCACCTGATTGGTAACCACAGGCCTTCATGTCATCCAAGGACAACGTCAGTAAGGCTGCACGTTGATTAGCGTGGAAGGTGATGGAGGATAAACCCCGACCAATGAGTTGAAGCCTGCTGATGTTGCTGCTCTCGAACAATCGGCGATGAATCGCTTCAGGGTGAGCCCCTTGATCCATCAAAGCTGCAGCAAGTCTCAACGTATGGGATGAGGTAGATGGGTAGCGAAATGAACCACTGTCAGTGATCAAGCCCATCAACAAGTTCTCAGCGCAAGCTTGGGAAATTTGGCCTAAACCACCGTCTGCTTCAATCAAATCCGCCACCATTTCAGCTGTGCTCCCCTTGCCTGTGTCTGAATAGCATATGTCATACCGACCATCCGGCTCTTGGTGGTGATCAATTAGGATTTCAAAGGCGTCCATGGCAGCCAACAATGGCGACAAAGCCTTGCCTGTGCGGTGAGGCACATTGTAATCCAATGCGCAATGCACATCACAGGCTTTGATCAAGGCAGCAACCTTTTCTGGTTCGCTTTCATGGACATGCACAAAATCTGCATCGCATGAAGGGCTTTTTTTCAAAGCAATCGATGGCTCATTTGGCAGGACCACATGGACTGTTAAACCTTTGGACCTCAAGTACAAGGCAAGACCTACGCTGCTGCCAATGGCGTCGCCGTCAGGGCTCCAGTGGGTGGTGAAGAGGATTGCCTGATCTGGCTTGTGAAGTTGTGAGAGGATGTTCTGTAACATATGTCATTAATGGTGCCCAAATGTCGTAATTTCGCGGCCGATTACAGGATTAGCATATCGCTAATCCAATAAAACAGATAAATTCATTCCCATGAACGGTACACGCACATTCACCATGATCAAGCCAGACGCTGTAGAAGGCGGTCACATTGGCGCTATCCTTGAATCAATCAACAGCAACAATTTTCGCATTGTTGCTATGAAAATGAGCGCTTTGAGCAAGGTAGAGGCTGAAACCTTTTACGCTGTTCACCGCGAGCGACCCTTCTTCGCTGACTTGGTTGAGTACATGACTTCCGGCCCTATCGTGGCTGCCGTACTTGAAAAAGACAACGCCGTTGAGGATTTCCGTACATTGATTGGTGCAACTAACCCTGCAGACGCTGCAGAAGGAACCATTCGCGCACGTTTTGCCACATCCATTGCAGCCAATGCAGTTCATGGCTCTGACAGCGATGAGAACGCAGCCATTGAAGCGGCCTTCCATTTCGCTGGTCGCGAGATATTCTAAGGCCTCTTTGATGGCTTTGATTCAAGGCGGAAAGCGTTGTTTAGGTATTAAATTGGTATGATGTAAATTTATTTATGAAAATATTTTTAATCATTTTAGGTCTGATTGTTTTGATCTTCTTAGGAAGCCAAATTTACTTTTACAGAAACAGTCATAATATAGAAACTTACCAATATTCTGTCATAAAGACCTATGAGGGTTTTGAAATCAGAGAATACCAAGCAAGTTTATTTACTTCAGTTAAATTAGACACGGACTTGTATGACAAAGCATCAAGAAAAGGTTTTTCTATTTTAGGCGGTTATATTTTTGGCAATAATGAAAAGAAGGAACGGATAGCTATGACGTCTCCTGTTGCCCTGTTGTTAGAAGAGGAGATGACTGTGCGATTTTTAGTACCTGAAAATTTCACTGAAGATCAGATGCCAAAACCCAATAATTCTGACATTGAATTCATTACAGTTCCAGAAAGGAAAGTAGCTGCAATTACTTTTGGTGGTTGGGCAAGTGATGAAAGGATAGCGAAGTATAAGCTGCAATTGATGGCGCTATTAGATGCCAACGAAATCAAGTACAGCAACAGGTTTTCAGTGCTAGGGTTCAGCCCTCCTTATGAATTGTTCTTTCGTAAAAATGAGATCATTGTTGACTTAGTATAGTTTCCAGTGTTTTTATACCCCTACCAACGGTCCGGACACTAAAACATCACACGCCATTTACCTTGTGCCGCGTTGATCATTTCAGCTCCACACCTTCAAGGGTCATGACTCCATCTAGGGACTCATTGATGGCAACCAATAGGTGGGTTTTTTGCATGCTCAATTCATGGCGCAATGCATCTGACTTCAGGTACAAGACCAAGGTGTTGTCGCGCAAATGAACCTTGCGTATGCCAGCATGGTTACCCTCACCTAACAACTGATGCAGTGCCTGATTGCAAGCCGCTAGATGAAAGCCCGGCCTATCTTTCAGGTGCCCAGTGATCTGCTGCATCACATCGCCCATGTCGCGAAGGTTGGGACGCTTAGCCATCAGAGTTCAAAAACCTTTGCTTGGGCATCAACAGCTTGCAGTAAAAGCTCTGTGCGGTCCCTGTGTGTATCGCTGAGGAAAATTTGTCCAAAATGGTCATCGTTCACCAAGCGAATCAAGCCCTCTACCCTGTCGGCATCCAATTTGTCAAAAACATCATCCAAGAGCAAAATAGGTTTTGCACCCAAATTCTCGGTCAAACTGTCAAATGTGGCTAATTTCAGTGCGACCAAATAGGATTTCTGCTGTCCTTGAGATCCCACTTGACGCAGGGACCTTCCATGCAGTTCAAAAAGTAAATCCTCTCGATGAGGCCCTGCAGTACTGTACTGTAAGAGGCGATCCTTTGCCAGGGACTCTGTCAACAGGTTCCGCATGGACATCTCATGCAATTTGCTACGGTAGCGTAAATCAACGTCTTCTTCATCTCCAGCAATCTGTGCGTAATTGTGCTTGAGCATGGGGACAAATGCCTCCACAAAGCGTTCACGGGCTTCATGAATCAATGGGGCGTATTCACAGAGTTGATCATCGTACAAGGTCAAGGTATCAGCATCAAAGGTTCGATTTGCCGCAAAATATTTCAACAAGGCATTTCTTTGTGAAAGTGCTCTGTTGTAACAAATCAATGCATGCAAAAATGCCGGATTGGATTGTGCAATGGTTTGATCCATGAACTTTCGCCGCACGTCACTGCCATCGGTCAGTAAATTGCGATCAGCTGGACTGATCATAACCACGGGGAACCGCCCCATGTGCTCTGACAGGCGCTCATAGACAGCGCCATCTGCCTTAAAAACTTTTTTTTCTCCGCGCTGTAACCCACAGTAAACAGGCACAGTGCCATCCTTGGACTCAAACAAACCTTGAAGAACAAAAAACCCTCGGTCAAACTGAATGTTTAAGCTATCGGTGCTGTGAAAATAACTCTTGGTCATGCACAGGACATGGATGGCATCCAACACGGTGGTTTTGCCTGAACCATTAGGGCCCACCATGGCGTTGAGCTTTGGGGAAAAGGTGAATTCAGACTGGTCATGGTTCTTGAATTGAACCATGCTAAGCGTTTCTAGTCTGACATCCTGCATGCCTCAAATGTACAATTTGACGCCCCCTTTTTCTTGCCAAATTTCCTCTGGAATCAAAACAATGCACCACATGCATCAATGCCCGCTTTTGGCTATCTTTGGCGGCCTATACAATTGACAACACTCGCCCCATGGCAAAGAAATCATCCAAGCAGGAACTCGATCTAATCACCAACCCTGAAGCTGTTGCTGACGCCGCTATTGGCAAAGCAGAAAAATTCATTCAAGCCAATGGCAAATTGGTTACCACCGTTGTTGGAATTATTGCAGGCTTCATCCTTTTAGTATTTGGCTACGTGAAATTCATTCAAGAGCCTGCAGAACTTGAAGCACAGGATGCCATCGCACCTGCACAAATGGCTTTTGAACGCGATTCACTTCGATTGGCACTTCATGGCAACATGAGCCAAATGGGGTTTTTGGAGGTTGCTGACGCTTACAGTTCTACAGGAAGCGGTGAACTAGCCAACTACTACGCAGGGTTGAGCTTCCTTGGCTTGGGGCAGCCCTCCGATGCCATTGAAGCCTTTGACAACTACAGTGCTTCCAACGAGGTCCTTGGTGCCATTGCCTTAGGAGGCATTGGCGATGCCTTTGCTGAGCTAAATCAGGCTGAAGAGGCACATGAATACTACCACAAGGCAGCCCGTGCAGATGACAATGAATTTCTCAGCCCATTCTTCCTTTTCAAGGCAGGCATTGCTGCTGAAATGATGGGTGATTACCGCGAAGCAAAGAACCATTACCAAAGCATTCAGTCGGACTACCCCTTGTCAACGCAAGCGGCCAACATCGATGGCCTCATTGCTTTTTGCGAGGCTAAACTGGCACAATAACCATGGCAACGGCTCAGCGAGGAAAATTGAACCTTGACTCTGCCCCTTCCGCTCAAGGGTTACACATCGCCTTGGTAGTTTCCGAATGGAACAACGACATCACCGGAGGACTGAGAGACGGCGCCGTTGACACCTTGATTCAAATTGGCATTGAACCCGACCATGTCACAATCCGTCCTGTACCAGGCAGTTTTGAGCTGATTCATGGCTGCAAGGTCGCAGCTGAATCCGGTCAATACGATGCAGTCATTGCCATTGGTTCAGTGATTCAAGGAGAGACAGCCCATTTTGAATTTGTTTGTTCCGGCGTCACCCAGGGTATCGCCCTTTTGAACGCGACCGGTAACATTCCAGTGATTTTTTGCCTACTGACCGATGACAATCGGGAACAATCCATTGCCCGTTCTGGTGGAAGCATGGGCAACAAAGGCAGTGAAGCTGCTGTAGCCGCTGTAAAAATGTGTCAACCATGAGCCTAGACTCACAGGCCCTGATTCATGCTGACAGCTGGCTCAATGCGCCCATTGACAAGGCTGACAAGTTGGCCATTGAAGCCCTAAAAACACATGACCCTGATGGATTCAATGAGTCCTTTTACAAGCTTTTAGAATTTGGCACAGGTGGCATGCGTGGCATCATGCGACTGGGCAGCAATGGCATCAACCGCTACACCATTGGGCAAGCCACACAGGGCCTAGCCAATGCACTGAAAGGACCTGACAAGCTATCTGTTGCAATTGCTTGCGATTGCCGCATCAACAGCCAACACTTTGCTGAAACTGCTGCCAATGTGCTAGCTGCAAACGGCATCGATGTTTACCTCTTTGATTCACTCAGACCCACTCCCCTGTTGAGTTTTGCCCTAAGAGAAAAGGGATGTGACGCTGGCATAGTCATAACCGCTTCACACAACCCCAAAGCCTACAATGGCTACAAGGTCTACGGCAAGGATGGTGGGCAAATCGTCCCTCCACAAGATGCTGACATCCTTCAATCAGTCAGGAACGTGACCATTGGCGACATTCTGTGGTCCGGTGGGCAAGGTCGCATTCATCGCCTAGGTGAAGCCATGGATCAGGTCTACATAAACATGCTTGAGTCCATGCAATTGACCAAAGCAAGGGATCTCTCTGTGGTGTTCACCTCCCTCCATGGCACAGCAATCACACTGCTGCCTGAGGCATTGAAGTGTTTTGGATTCAGCCAGGTTCATGTACTTGCCTCCCAAGCTGAACCCGACGGCAACTTCCCTACGGTTCAGTCTCCCAACCCTGAAGAAGCCGCAGCTCTTGAGCTGGCCATCAACAAGGCCCATGAATTAGGTGCAGATCTGGTGATTGGCTGTGACCCTGACGCTGATCGCGTTGGCATTGCACTCATGGATCACGATGGGGTAATGCGCATAATCAACGGCAATCAAATCGCCTCATTGCTGGTAAACCATGTCTTGTCAAATAGCGCAAAATCCCAGCAATTGCCCGACAATGCTTTCACTGCATCAACCGTTGTCACCACCACATTGATCAATCACATTGCAGCAAAACACCAAGTGAAGCATGTTACCACCTTGACTGGCTTCAAGTGGATTGCTCAGCAAATTCAGGCCATGGATGACCACACTTTCATCGTTGGCGGTGAAGAAAGCTATGGCTACCTCATTGGGGATAAGGTCAGAGACAAAGATGCGATCGCTAGTGCGTGCATGATTGCAGAGGCTGCAGCTGACGCAAAATCCCGTGGCAAAAACCTTTTGGATGACTTGATGGACCTCTACTGCGAACATGGCTTACACCACGATCATTTATTGAGCGTGGTCAAGACAGGGCGTCGTGGTGAAGCAGACATCAAAGGCATCATGGATCGCTTAAGGAATCAATGCCCTACCAACCTGGCAGGTATTCAAGTGCAATCCGTCACTGACTACATGCATCCAGATCAAACGGGGTTGCCTGCAAGCAATGTCATTCAACTTCACATGAGCAATGGGGATCGCATCACGGCAAGGCCTTCAGGCACTGAACCTAAGATCAAGTACTACTTCAACACCCTAGGCCCCGCCTTGCGTCAAAGCCATCTGCGGGAAGATTATGTCAGCGGCAAGCAGGCACTTGAATCACGCATTGCGTCCTACGAAGCCATTATCACTGCGCTCTAAGCTACCTTGGAGGCATGACCCATAGCTTCAAAATCACACTTGGCCTGGCATGCATCACCATAGCCTGCAGCACATCCCCTGACATGACGACCTATCTCAGCCACATCAATTTAGCTAACAACCGAGAGCTGCCTTTTTTCATTGAGCAAAAAGGGGAATCTCTGTGCATTGTCAATGGGGACGAACAGCTTCCTTTGACATGGAGCCATGTCAGTGATGACAACATGCAAGTCTATGAATTGAAGGCCTTTCAAGGCCAATTTCACCTTCTGTTCAGTGACGATCATGCGCAATTCAGCGGCTTTTGGTTGCGACCTGATAGGGATGAGTCCTACCCCATCACTGGTAGCTTGACTGAACACAAAAAACGCCGGTTCAGCCCCACTGGCATGGCTAATGAATCTGACAGCACCCTATGGCCATTGGCTGAGCGCTATGCCACAACCATGGCCACCTCAACTGAAGCGCCAAAACAAGCAATCGCTGAATTCCAAAGCCATGGCAATGGCGTGGTCACTGGCAGCATCATGACTGAAACAGGTGACTACCGATTCCTGGCAGGCAATCGCCATGGCAACCACCTCATGCTTAGCACCTTTGATGGCATTCATGCCTATATTTTTGACATGGTAATCACCGACAAGGGCATTCAAGGACTGCACCAATCAGGTGCTGTCTACGCTGAAACCTTTGAAGGCCATGCAGATGCAGATGCTTCACTCAGTGACCCAACGCAGCTCAGCAGTTACCATGAGGGTGATGCACCCTTGCAATTCACACTGCCAGATCATGCCACAGGTGAGAGTTTCACCTACGATGGTCATGCTAATCGGGTTACTTTGATTCAAATCCTTGGATCTTGGTGTCCTAACTGCATGGATGAGAGCGAGGCCTTGAAGGAGATCTACCAGGAATACCACGAACGCGGACTGGATGTGATTGCCCTTGCTTTTGAACGGTCCGAAGACCCATTGATTGCACGGCCAGCATTGATTAAAATGGTTCATGACATTGGCATGCCATACCCCGTCCTTTATGCTGGCAAAGCAGACAAAGGAGCCGTTGAACAGCTGCTGCCTGGCTTGAGTAACTTCATGTCCTACCCAACTGCTATACTGCTGGACCGACAAGGCCTTGTGAGAGAAGTTCATACGGGATTCAATGGCCCCGGAACCAGCCTTTATCAAGCGTGGTTAGCTGAACAAAAATCACACATCGAAGAGTTGCTCAATGAGTGATTCGGTAGAGCATCTCTCATCTGTATTTCTTCGTTTAAAGAAGAAACCGCCTCGGCAGCTGGATAACGTCATGCATGACTTGCACGACAAGGCCTTTGATCGCATCGATTGCCTGACCTGTGCCAATTGCTGCAAAACCACAGGCCCCTTGTGGACAAAGAAAGACAGGGAACGAGTTGCCAAGCACTTGAAGATGCAAACTGCCCAATTTGAAGCGACGTACTTGCGAATCGATGAAGACCAGGACTGGGTACTTCAACACCTGCCCTGTCCATTCCTTGGTGGTGACAATCGCTGTGGCATCTATGATGTTAGGCCAAAGGCCTGTAGAGAATACCCACACAGTGATCGCGTCAAGCAGCATCAACTGCTAAGTCTCCATGCAAAAAACTGCAGCATATGCCCTGCCATTGAGGATATTGCAAAAGGGCTAGACGCAAGCCTTGCCGTCAAGCAGGCCAAGGGAAATCGCAAAGGGAAACGCAAGGGCCATTAGTTAAGCACTTATTTGATAAAAAATAAGTGCACCTTGCGGCTACTTTAACCTTAGTTAGTTCATCAAGCCCATGCGAAACCTGTACTCCATTGCCCTGCTTTCCCTTAGTTTTTTGACTTTTGGCCAAAGTAAGGTGCTGTTTCAATCTGGCACCTACCACCTCAATCCAGCCCAAGGCACGGAGCTTCGTCAACTGTCTAAATCTGAACAAGATGCACAGCGTGTGCTTCGCGTGATCAGCTTGTCAGACATGATCACAGATGCGCAACTTCAAACACTTTTCTTTGCGGGGATTGAGATGCATGGCTATTTGCCATTCAAATCCTACATCCTGTCCATGCCAGTGACTCAGCAAGCATGGCTTGCCATTGAAGCACTGAAAATCTCAGGGTTTTCACCCTTGTTGCCTGACATGAAATTGTCCGAGCAATTGGCCAGTGGCAATGTGCCAGCCTACACTTGGCTTGGCGATCGTTGGGAAATCCTTGCAGAAGTCCACGATGTTGAGTCCCTTCACACTGCCATACAATCCGCAGAGGCGTTGGGTGCTCAGGTTTTATCTTACACTGGGCGTTCTTTCAAAGCCAGCATCCGTCCCGATGATTTGCGTTTGCTTGCCAGCATCCCAAGCATTGTATGGGTTCAACAACGCGAAGCGCCAGCAGAGAAAGAGAATTACACTGGCACCAAAAACCACCGTTCCAATGCCCTCCGCGTCCCTTATGCTGGTGGCCGCGAATACGATGGCAGTGGCATCACTGTCGGGCACGGGGATGATGGCGATATCGTTCCACACATTGACTTCACTGGACGCATCCTTTTCAATCGATCAGGCGCTTCCAATGGCGACCATGGCGATCACGTTGCAGGAACCATTCTAGGTGCTGGCAACCTGGACCCAAACGGACAAGGTCAAGCTCCCGGGGCAGACCTGGTCTACTCAAGCTACCCTGCTAACCTGAACAATGTGGATGGTGACTACCTAACCTATGGCGTGCGCGTCACCGCGTCCTCCTACTCCAATGGTTGCAATGCGGGTTACACCTCATTCACACGAACCATGGACCAAGATATTCGTGACAACTATTCCTTGATGCATGTGTTCAGCGCAGGCAATGCAGGGTCTTCCAATTGCAGCTATGGAGCCGGAAGTGGCTGGGGAAACATCACTGGCGGACACAAGCAAGGCAAGAACGTGATTGCTACGGCAAACCTCAAGTCCAATGATGTGCTCGCAGGGTCAAGTAGCCGCGGACCAGCTCATGATGGACGTATCAAGCCTGACATATCTGCGATGGGAACCAGTGTTTATTCCACGATTTCACCCAACAGCTATGGCGTCAAAACAGGGACATCCATGGCTTGCCCAGGCGTGGCTGGTGTCATGGCACAACTATGGGATGCCTACAAGCAAAATCACAATGGTTCAGAGCCTGCGGGTGGCTTGATGAAAGCCATACTAACCAACACGGCAGACGACCTTGGCAACCCTGGTCCGGATTACAAACACGGCTATGGCCGCATGAATGCCTTGCGTGCAGTGAAAGCCATTGAAAATAATTGGTTCGTTCCCGACACCATTGCCAATGGACAGGTTGACACTGTGAGCATTTTGGTTCCTGCAGGTTTAGGTGAACTGCGCGTGATGCTGCATTGGACAGATCCCGAAGCCACCGTCAATGCACAGCGTGCATTGGTGAATGATCTCAATGGCTTATTGGTCCAGGATGCATCCAGTTGGCTGCCATGGGTCCTTGACCCTACGCCTAACAGCGCTGCATTGAACGGCAATGCCACAAGAGCTGTAGACTCCTTAAACAACAGTGAGCAATTCACTGTACTCAATCCCTCAGGCGGTCAATACAAGCTCATTGTCGATGCATCCGTCGCCATAGGCACACAGACCTACTGGGTTACTTACAGTTTTATTGAGCAAGCTGTTGAACTCACCTACCCCATTGGTGGCGAGGTGCTCAAACCATCAACCAACTACCCCATCCGATGGGATGCCTCACCTGGCAGTGCATCCTTTGCTATTCAGCTATCAAGCAATGGCGGCACGTCGTGGACTACCGTGGCTTCACCATCTGCCAACCAACGACAGGCCGTCTTCACTGTACCTTCCGGTGTGGGTGATGACATGGTCATGCAAATCACACGTGGCAGTCAATCAGACACCAGCAATGCCCGCATGGGTCGTGTGGCCGTGCCATCAAATATTCAGGTCGCATGGGCCTGCCCTGACTCACTGAGACTGACGTGGAATGCTGTGTCGGGTGCCTCTGGCTACGTGGTTTACCAGCTAGGCAGCAAGTACATGGATCCCATCGATACCGTCAATGGCAATTACACAGTCCTTCACAATGTCAACAACGGCATCACACAATGGTATTCTGTTGCAGCTATTACCCCTGGTGGCATGGTTGGTGAGCGGGCCTATGCCATCGAAAAAAACCCTGGACTGATGGGGTGCGTCTTGCAGACAGATGCGCAATTGATTCAATTGACTAGCCCCATCGGCGGCATCCCCGATTGCCAGAACACCAGCAGTTTGGATCTAGCCATTTCACTCAAAAACGGTGGCTCTGACACCTTGTTTAATCTCCCTATTGCCCTGCAAATTGGCAGTGGCGCCATCACAAGGGACACCTTGTCGAGTTATTTGATTCCTACGCAAGTCATCAGCTATGTTTGGAGCAATGTGATTTCAGCTAGCGCTTTAGGCAATTACACCTACCGGGTATGGACTGAAATGCCAGGGGATCAGTATTTAGGCAATGACAGCCTGGAAGGCAGTTTCTCTGTCCTGCAATCAGATTCTACCTATACCCTGCCCTACTTGCAGAACTTCAATGGTTTCTTCAACTGTGGCACAACAAACAATTGTGGCAACACCACCTGCTCCCTTGCTGGCCATTGGACCAATGCGCTCAGCGGCAGCTTTGACGACCATGACTGGCGAACCCATTCAGGTGGCACTGCGTCATCTGGAACCGGTCCATCTGGTGGGCAATCTGGAGCATCTGGAGACAAATACTTGTACCTAGAAGCATCTGGGGGCTGCAATTATGCTGAAGCACTTGGCATGACACCATGCATTGATCTCACATCTGCCACCTTGCCAGAAATAAAATTCTGGTACCACATGAACGGCAGCAACATGGGGGAACTGCATGTGGACATCATGAGTCAAGGCCAATGGGTCAATGACATCATCACACCAGTGACTGGCAGCCAAGGCAGTCAATGGATTGAAAAAGCCATCAGCTTGACATCTTACGTGGGTCAAGTTGTGCAGATTCGCTTCAGGGGCATCACAGGATCTAGCTGGTCTTCTGATATGGCCATTGATGAAGTTAGCATCACGGAAGTCAGTTCTGCACCTACCGCCATCCTTTCCATCAGCAACATGGCCCCCTGTGTGAATGAAGTTATTGACCTGAGTGACCTGAGTGTCAATAGTCCCAACCAATGGCTATGGACCCTATTGCCTGCCTCAGGCTTCAGCTATTTGAATGGCACAGACTCAACGAGCCAACACCCACAAGTCGCTTTCACAAGCTATGGCAACTACAGCGTTCGTCTGATTGCAAGCAATGGCAATGGCAGTGATACAGCGTTTGGCGCAGGAAACATCGTCATCAATGGCGGCGCCGCCCTTCCTTTCGCTGAACCCTTTAACACCTTCTTGCCAAATGGCTGGCAGATTGACAATTTAGACAACGGCACCACGTGGTCCGATAAAATTGCCATTGGTTCTTCTGGCGTGTCAACCAAAACTGCCTACATGGACAATTTCACTTACAACAACCCCTTGAGTGAGGATCGTTTGGTAACCCCGGGGGTTGACTTGACCGGTGCAAGTCAAGCAATTTTGGTCTTTGATGTTGCTTATGCTGCCTACAGCACCAACTACCTGGATGGCTTGCGCGTGGATGTGTCAACCAACTGTGGATCTACATGGACAGCTACCAGCTATCTCAAGCAGGGATCTGCCTTGTCGACGGTGAATTTCCAATCCGCTGCATTCACACCCAACTCAGCAGGCGCTTGGCGCACTGACACGGTGCTGCTAAGCTCTACCGTGTCTGGCTCATCGGTGAAATTCCGCTTTGCCGCTATCAATGGCTATGGCAACAACTTATACATTGACAATGTGCAAGTTTACAACCTGGGTGCAGCCGCGCCAGTTGCTAGCATTGGCAGCACTGCTGGCAGCTCATCCTGCATTGGAGACAGCCTTCAATTCACTGCTTTGAACCCTGGCAATGCCCTTGCAACATGGAATTTTGGACCTGGCTCCACGCCGGGAACAGCCAGTGGCATAGGACCCCACACGGTGACCTATTTCTCCGGTGGGTCAAAGGATGTGATCTTGACCTTAAACAGTGCAGGTGGACAGGATGATGACACCATGTCGTTCACTCTAGGCTACCCCACCATTGCTGCATTCACGCGCACTATCAATCAGCAAACTGCAACATTCACAGACATCTCCACAGCTAGTCCAAGTCAATGGCATTGGGACTTTGGCGATGGCAATACCGCCAGCACCCAAAACCCCATTCACACCTATGCAGCTGGCGGCAATTACGTCGTCACTTTAGGGAGTTACAACAGTTGTGGCTGGGACAGCACTGATGTCACATTCTATATCTCAGGGGTAGGAATCGATGAGTCTGGATCCGCTGGAGATTGGTTCATTCAACCCAACCCTAGCAATGGCCAAATCACGGTGCATATGCCACAAAATGCGGTGGTCCAGTCTTACGAGGTCATCGACATGCTTGGCCGGACCCTCATTGAAAGCAATCTACCTGAAGATGGGCAATTGAATTTAGGTGCCTTGCCTTCTGGCAGGTACATGCTTCGCATTCACAGCAAGGATCAAGTGAAGGTCTTGCCATTGATTCGTTATTGACGGGGTCATCGGCATACCCTACGAATTGACAAAGGCGGCCATGGGGTCGCCTTTGTTGTTCAGGTATGCTTTGCCTTTGGTGCCAATGCCAGCATGGCCATGGTGAGTGCCCCATTGAGTAAGAGCAACTCAAAACCAAAGGTGTAATTCAGGATTGTTGGTGACAATGTGGCAACAGCATAAGTCAACAATGGGCTCGTCACGGCAATGGCAGGAATCAGCCAGGCCTGCCGTGGACTTTGCTGACTCAGTATGCCATAGGCAAACAGGCCAAGCAAGGGGCCATAGGTGTAACCTGCTGCCGTGAACAGGGTTTTGATGATGCTTGGGTCAGCGAAAGGCTTGAGCATGACGATGAGTGCACCTACAGCAATGGTGACAAGCACATGGGCCTTTTGTCGAACCTGCTTTGCTTTATCTGTTGACATGAGTTCAACGCGCAACACATCAACACTCAAAGAGGTCGTCAATGCGGTGAGTGCTGAATCCGCAGAAGAGAACGCTGCAGCCACCAAACCAATCACGAACAGTATTCCCAGCATCCATGGCATGTCTGCATGCATGGCTACAGCAGGGAAAAGAGCATCCCCACTTGCGTCAATACCGTGATCGCTAGCGAAGCGAGTCATCAACACACCAAGCGCTAGCACCATGAAATTCACCACGACAAGCACCAGAGAAAGGGACATGACATTGATTTGGGATTCGCGAAGACTTCGGCAGGTTAAGTTTTTTTGCATCATGTCTTGATCCAAGCCTGTCATGGCAATGGTGATAAACATCCCTGCAAGGAACTGTTGCCAGAAATGGTTGCCATCGGTTGAATCAAAGAAGAACCATTGAGATTCAGGTTGGGCAACAAGCCAATCCATAGCTCCCAGGCCGCCCATGTCGACCTGTTGAGTGAGTACATAGAGGCCATAAAAAATGGCACCTAGCATGGCCAGGGTTTGCACCACGTCAGTGATGACGACAGTCTGGATACCTCCATGCTTGGTGTACAGCCATATCAGGGAAAGGATGAGGCATACGGTGAGTGCAAATGGCAACCCCAGGGGTCCAAAAACCAATTGTTGCAAAACAATGGCCACCAAGTACAGGCGCAAAGAGGCACCTACCCATCGAGAAAGCAAAAAGAGCCATGCGCCACTGCGTTGTCCAAGGTCATTGTAACGCTGACCCAGGTAGCCATATATCGTGCTGCTATTGCTTCGGTAATACAAGGGAAGCAGCACGCCTGCCACGACGGCATAGCCAAGCACATAACCTAAAACCATCTGCATGTAGGCCATCGATGAAGATGACACCCAGCCAGGAACAGAAATAAATGTCACCCCACTCAAGGAGGCTCCCACCATGCCGAAACTCACCAGCCACCATCGGGATTGCCTGTTACCAGTGAAGAATGACCGATTGTCTGCACCACGTGAAGTCCTTTTAGCAAGCGCCAATACCGCAAGAAAATAGACGAACATGACAAGCAATATGGAAAGGGGCTTCATGGGCACAAATATGGGCTTTACTTTTATGCCAATGGAACTCCCTTCACTTGCCCTTGAAAAAGCTGTTCGCGAACTGGCAAAATTGCCGGGCATCGGTCGGCGGTCTGCCTTGAGATTGGCCTTGCACCTTGTCCGTCAAGGCAAGCAGCAATCGATTGACCTTGGCCTGTCCATAGAGCAACTGGCGGAGGTGAGTCGATGCCGTACATGCCATGGCATTTCCGATGAACTGTTGTGCAGCATTTGCTCTGACAGCTACCGCGATCAAGTTACCATCTGTGTGGTGGAGAGCATTCGGGATGTGCTTGCACTGGAAAACAGCCACATCCATCGCGGCACCTACCATGTGCTGGGTGGTTTGATATCCCCCATGGATGGATTGGGGCCCAACGACCTGACGGTGGATGACCTGGTTTCAAAGGCAGAAAACCAAGGCATCAAGGAAATCATCTTGGCCCTGAGTGCAACCATGGAGGGTGACACCACCGCTTTTTACTTGCACAAACGCCTTCAACACACAAACATCAAGTTGACAGCCATTGCCCGGGGCTTACCCGTTGGTGACTCCCTTGAGTACGCTGATGACATCACGTTAAGTCGCAGTTTTCAGCAGCGACTCCCCTTTGAACAAACCCTCAGGTCATGAGGTTATCTGTTGTCATTGTCAGCTACCAGGTGAAGGACTTGCTTCACCAATGCCTCTGCTCTGTAGAGCGAGCCATTGATGGCATCAATGCAGACATCCTGGTTGTTGACAATGCATCCACCGATGGCACGGTGGATATGATGAAACAGTGGCACCCATCGGTTAAGTTGATTGCATCTCAAGAAAATTTAGGTTTTGGCAAGGCCAACAATTTAGCCGTGTCACAGAGTGATTCAGAACACATCCTTTTCCTCAACCCAGACACGGTTTTGCCTGAAGACAATTTAACAGAAGCGTTGGCCGTCATGGATGCGGATACAGACATTGGGTCCATGGGCTGTCGCATGATTGATGGCACGGGTGAATTCCTTCCAGAATCCAAGCGTGGCATGCCTACCCCAATGATTGCCTTGTACCGGCTGATTGGCCTGAGCAAGCTGTGGCCTAAACATGCATCTTATGGTCGATATTACTGGGGGCATCTACCTGAGAATGAGAGTGGTGACGTTGATGTACATTGTGGCGCATGGATGTGGGTTCGCAAGGGAATCCTAGATAAACTAGGCGGCTTTGATGAGTCATTTTTCATGTATGGCGAGGACATCGATTTGTCTTACCGTATTCAGCGTGATGGTTGGCGAAACCATTACTTGGGGCGGCAGCCCATCATTCATTACAAAGGCGAAAGCACCAAGCATGCCAGTTGGAATTATGTGAAAACCTTTTACCAAGCCATGCACATTTTTGCTGTGAAGCATTTCTCCAACAAGGCCACCTTGTTTGTATTCACGCTAAGGATGGGCATCATTGCCCGTGGCGCGCTTTCGATGATGCGGCGATTCACCCAGGTTGCCCTGCCACCATTGATTGATGCGGGACTGACTGTCGCAAGCATGTGGCTGATCACTGACTATTGGGAAACCAATCATCGGTACATCGATGGCGGCGCCTACCCCGACATGTACCGGCAAATCATCATCCCTGCCTACCAAGGCATTTGGCTAGCTGGCCTCTGGGTCTTGGGGGGGTACCGGCAGCACAGCAGCTTGCGTTCCATATTTTCTGGATGGGCCGCAGGCACGTTATTGCTGATGGGCATTTACGCCCTGCTCCCTGAGGAATTGCGCTTCTCAAGAGCCTTGCTGTTGCTCGGCGCAGCAGCATTCCTCTTGGTCACCCTATTGCGACGCTTTATTCAGGTATGGTGGTCTGGCACACGTGATGCCATGCTTCGTACGGGACATGTTGGTGGTCGGCTGCCTGCGCATGAACAAAGTGGCATCAATTTCTCCATCACCACAGATGACATTCAACAAAGTGTTGACAGCCTTCAGCTGAACCAACTGGTATTCTACCCGTCTAAAATCCGCAACAAGTCCATCATTCAAACCATGATTGCTTGTCGAGGAATGAACCTCAGGTATCGCATGGCCTACCCGGAGCTTTCAACATTGCTGGGTAGCGACATGGCCAATGCCAACAAGGTGAAACGCTTACCCAACTTGGCACAAAAAAGATATCAACGACAAAAACGCAGCTTAGACTGCTTGGTTGCCTTCAGCTTTTGCTTGCTGAGCCCATTGATGATTCTCAAGCAAAGCACCCGTCGATTGCTTAGGCATATCCCTTTGGTTTTCACAGGAAAGCTAACATGGGTGGGGGATGCGGATCACCAAGCCAAGGAAAACCTGCCACACCCTCTACCTCTAGGCGTCTTGGCGCACAGTTCCAGGCACCCAAATACGGATATTGCCGATCAAGCCAATGAGAGCTATTTCACCCATTGGAGTGTCGATTGGGATCTAAGAGTCATCCTTCGTGCAGCTCGGTTTTAACGTAAATTTGCCATTCACAATACACAGGATATGTTTGAATTGATCATGCCCAAGATGGGCGAATCTGTTGCAGAAGCTACCATCACTGAATGGCTGAAGACTGAAGGAGATACCATTGATGCAGATGAGTCATTGTTGACCATCGCAACAGACAAGGTTGACAGCGACCTCCCTTCCCCTGTTTCTGGCGTGTTGATCAAACAGCTTTTTTCTGCAGATGAGGTCATTCAAGTTGGCCAAGTTATTGCCCACATTCAAGAGGCTGGCGACACGTCCTCGCCTACCACACCCGTTGAAACGAAGGTTGAAACGAA
>DFSH01000057.1:24672-25888 GCA_002378565.1 Flavobacteriales bacterium UBA3442
AGGTTGAAACGAAGGTTGAAACGGCTAGTCCCCCTACTGCTACCGCAACAGCCACTACGCTGACAGATAGTAAACCCCAAACTGCAGTGGTCAATGAACCCGCAGCGACTGCATCAGGTACACCTTCATCCAAGCCTACAAACATTCCTCGCGAGAGCAATGGCCGTTTTTACAGTCCCCTTGTGCGCAATATCGCTTCTGAGGAAGGCCTCTCTCTCAGTGAACTTGATGGCATTCAAGGCAGTGGCCAGGATGGCCGTGTGACCAAGAAGGATTTGATGACTCACTTGAGTCAGCGTAAATCAGCACCTGCAGCTATCGCAAAGACAAGCAAGCCTTCCGCTGCTCTAGCAAATCAATCACCAGCCTTTGCTTCCACGCATCAAGTACCACCCGTGCCAGTGATGGAGGGTGATGAAATCATTGAGATGGATCGCATGCGTAAACTCATAGCCAATCACATGGTGATGAGCACGCATGTATCACCCCATGTCACTTCCTTTGTTGAAGCTGATGTCACGGTTATCGTGAACTGGCGCAATCGTGTGAAAGACGATTTCCAAAAACGTGATGGCACTAAAATCACCTTTACGCCCATCTTCATGGAAGCGGTAGTGCGAGCCATCAAAGACTTCCCTATGGTCAATGTCGGCGTAGATGGTGACAACATCATTGTGCACAAGGCCATCAACCTAGGTATGGCAACTGCCTTGCCCAGTGGCAACCTCATTGTTCCCGTGATTAAGAATGCTGATCGATTCAGCCTGAGCGGTCTTGCTAAGGAGGTCAATGAATTGGCAGCCAAGGCGCGCAACAACAAACTGTCACCCGATGACGTTGCCAACGGCACATACACCGTAACCAACGTGGGAACATTTGGCAATGTAATGGGTACACCCATCATCAACCAGCCACAAGTCGCCATTTTAGCCCTTGGTGCCGTCCGCAAAATACCTGCCGTGATTGAAACCCCAGAAGGCGACATGATTGGCATCCGACACAAGATGTTCCTTTCACATTCCTACGACCACCGTGTCGTTGACGGCGCCCTTGGCGGCATGTTCGTCAAGCGTGTAGCTGATTACTTGGAGCAGTTTGACCCTAATCGCGTGATCTGATGCAGTTACAACGCCCACTTTGTGTATTTGACCTGGAGACCACAGGGCTCAGCATCACCAATGACCGCATCGTTGAGATGTGTGTCATTCGACGTGGC
>DFSH01000057.1:26181-37273 GCA_002378565.1 Flavobacteriales bacterium UBA3442
CTCAGCCATTCACGGCATCACCGATGCAGATGTTTTAGACTGCCCCAGCTTCAAGGCTATTGCTCACGAGGTCAAGGCCGTTATCGCCGGCTGCGACATGGCTGGCTACAATTGCCACAAGTTTGACATCCCCTTTTTAGCAGAGGAATGCCTTCGCGCCGACTTAACCATTGATTTTCATAAGGTCCATGTGGTTGATGTGCAAAATATCTTTCACAAAAAAGAGCAGCGGACCCTGTCAGCAGCAGTGAAATTCTACACAGGGAAAGCCATGGAGAATGCCCACAATGCAGAAGCTGATGTGCGTGCAACCTTGGATGTGTTGCTGGCACAAATCAACCATTACGATGACCTTCCTGAAGGCATTGAGGGATTGGCAACTTTCTCTACACGCCACAAGGCTGCTGATTTCGCCGGTTTCATCACTTTTGATGAATCAGGTGTCGAGCAATTCTCCTTTGGGAAGTACCGTGGTCAACGTGTGGTGGATGTCCTTGCAAGCAATCCCGGCTATTTCAGCTGGATGCTCAATGCTGACTTCCCCATTTACACCAAGAACATTTTGACAGCTATCCGGCTCAAGAATCGATGAAAATCCTTTGCATTGGACGCAATTACCCTGCTCACGTCGCTGAGCTAGGCAACAACATGCCTGATGAGCCTGTGATTTTCTGCAAACCGGACTCAGCCATATTGGCAAAAAGGCATCCCTTCATCATTCCATCATGGACCCAAGAAGTTCATCATGAATTGGAATGGGTGCTCCGCATTGGCAAAGTGGGTAAGACCATTGATGAAGACTTTGCGTGGAGCTATGTGGATGCCATGACGGTAGGTATCGACTTCACCGCAAGAGATATTCAGCGGTCACTGAAAGCCAAAGGATTGCCTTGGGAAAAATCAAAAGGCTTTGACGGATCTGCTGCCATAGGGCAATGGATGCCTGTTGGCAAGAGCAGCGACACCCATGAATTGCAACTAGACAACCAGGTTGGCATGCTTCAAAAAGGCAACACAGGGGACATGCTTTTCACTGTGAATCAGCTCATTGCGCACGCCAGTCGGTATTTCACCTTGAAGACAGGCGATATCCTTTTCACTGGCACCCCCTCAGGTGTTGCCGCTGTGAAAGCTGGCGATCGGTTGACCGCTAGCCTGGATGGCACCACCTGCTTGCAAGTCGACATCCGTTGACCCTAAACAAAATCTCATCAGGTCGGTTTCTACCGCCGCAGGAAACATTATATTTGAACCTTATGGGTTTACCTAATACCTGAATGCTGAATATGAGATTTTTTCTACGCACAACACTGACCTGCTTGGCTACCCTAGCTAGCTTTGCTGCACATTCCCAGACAACGGTTTTCACTGAAAGCTTTGATCCACCTTCTGGCCCTGACTCTGTATGGACCTACCACAGCCTCGGGCCCTTGGTGACCGTACCATACTGGAACGACACATCCGCGCTTGCTGTTTCTGGACCCAACAGTTACCACGCAAAAATTGTTGCCAACGACTCCATTATTTTTCGCACAGACACCTTCAGCACCGTGGGTAATATTTTTGTGCGATTGACTTTTGATCACATTGCAAAGGTTCACTTTGGTCAACAAGCATGGCTTCGCGTATCCAACGATGGTGGCCAAACATGGACGCGGCTGGTTGCATCACATTACGATGGCAGCAGTGCTGGATTCCCTGCTACCAGTTACTTCAACGAACTCTCCTACGCCAACCCCAACGCGCTCCCCTACTGGGGTGGCCTAACACCTGCAGGCACTGGCACTGCGCCAACCGCACAATGGTGGGCCAACGAAACCTTTGATGTTTCTTCCGTCCTTGGCGTAGGACCATTAGGAACTGGCAACGGCTATGCTAACTGCTTGGTAGAGTTCATCTTAGAATACAGAAGTCCCTCAGGCACAGCCAACCCAGCTGGTTGGTTTGTTGACAACGTGAAGGTCGACGCAGCCCCTTGTGAACTGAATCCGCCAACCATCACTTTTGACTTGACACCTCGACGAGAGCCCATTGGTGCACGCTACCAATTGTCACAAATCATTCAGCTGAAAGCCTTAGATGCAGAATCCGGCATTGACTCTGTGGTGTTATTCACACGCCTCAACGGCGGCGCATGGAATGACACGACCATGACCCCCGCCAACTCCGCAACCTGTCCAGATTCATCCATCTACAGCTACACCATCAATTCATTGATTATGGGCGACTCAATGGATTGGTACGTGGAAGTTTATGACTGTGCCTGTCCTAACATGAGTCGGGCCCCATCATTGGCTGCATCTCCCATTTACAACACCTTCTGGATTGACCCCTCACCACCCCTTATTTGCGGTGTAACAACCAGCAACAGCTTCCCTTCTGTGGTCACCTCCTTCCCTTGGGTTGAGAATTTCTCTAGCATCAACTGGATTCAAGGATCTGGCACTGGGAACACAGGGTCCAGCCATCGGGGTATTTTCCCTCAAGGCAATCCCCCTTCAGGGAAAAACTGGTCTGTCTCTCCGAATCCAACAAGTTCTGGATTCGGTTGGTCCGTTCGCCAAGGCGCAACGGGTACAGCAAACACTGGCCCATTGGGCGATCACACCTCAGGAGGTGGTAAGTACTTGTACACAGAAGTTTCACAAGGCAATGCCAACAACAACACCCTGCTGATTACACCCTGTATCAAGCTCACAGGCCTGAACCATGCTGTGTTTGAATTTTGGTACCACAAATACGGTCAACACATGGGCAATTTGCGCGTGGACATTGACACAGGTTCCGTAACCCCTAAATGGGTTGTTGGTGTGATGTTGGTGGCTGGACAAAAGCACAGCAGCTCCTCACAACCCTGGTCCAAAGCATTGATTAATTTGGATCCTTACTTGGGCCAAATCATTCGTGTGCGATTCCTTGGGAACAAGAACAATTCCTCGGCCAATGACATGGGTGACATAGCCATCGATGATCTTTCTGTTTACGAACCAGACCCTGCAGACATTGAAATGGTGAGCTTTTTAAAGCCCAGCAATGGCTTCTGTCAATACACCAGCACAGAAGACGTTCGGGTGCACTTCCGTTCTGAAGGCTTCTTCCCTATTGACACCATTCCATTGGCGTTTTCTGTGACCAATTTGAGCACATCAGTCACTGTGACGCATCGCGACACCGTCTACCGATCGATGACCTTAGGTGATACAGCAACCTACACTTTCACCCCCAAGGCAGACCTTTCTGCCTTCAGCAACTACCATATCTATGCATGGAGTGAGGCACCAGGTGACCCCAATTTGAACAATGACACGATTGGCTTCAAATTCATTGAGCACATTGTTCCCATTACAGGTTTTCCTGCCATTGAAACCTTTGACGGACCCGGTTGGGTTGCCGGTAATGGCAGCGCAGGCAATGCAGGCACATTCAACACCGTAAACTGGGAAGTCTACCCAGCAAGCAACTCAGGTGAGTTTGCATGGATGGTTGGCAATGATTTGACCGTGACAACTGGAACGGGCCCTCGCTGGTCCTGGAAACGCAATGACGGCAATTACATTTACGCTGAAGGATCCTATGGCTCTAACAGCCCTGCCGCACTTTTCAGAACCGTCAAATGTGTCGATCTGACTGGCCTGACCAACCCTACCCTCTCCTTCTGGTATTACCTCTACGGTTCTGACATCAACATCCTCAATGTGCAAGTGGTACCCAATGGGTCAAACAATTGGCAAACAGTAGCGGGCGCACCCCTTGTTGGTCAAAAGCATTTGACAGAGATTTCAGACTGGAAATTCCAGATGGTTGACTTGAGTGCCTATGTGGGTCAAGTGATTAAAATTCGCATTTTGGCAAGGAAAATTGGTGGCGGAGACAAGGCTGACATGGCCATTGATGACCTGGTTATTTATGACCGACCTGCCACTGACTTAGGCGTAAGCATCATTTCTTCCCCATTGAATTCAACCACATTGACCAGCCCTCAAAGCGTGATCATGAAAATTCGCAACTACGGTAGCGTTGCGAAAAGCAACATCCCTATTACTTACCAAGTCAATGATTTGTGTACGAGCAGTAATTCAGCCACCTACACCACTGCCTATACCGGCACTATCCCTGCAGGCGGTGAAGTTTCGCTGACTGTTAGCACACCTCCCACTTACTACCTGGGTGAATTTGAGGTCAAGGCATGGACCATGATGACAGGCGATGGTTTTGCCTTCAATGACACAGCCAGCAAAATCAGTTCTGCAAGGGCTAGCCTTCAAATACCTGTTGGGCCTGAGAACTTTGACAACTGCATCGGTGATGAGCTAGGCTTCTTTGCTCAAGGTGGTTCAGGAACTATGCAGATGTGGGAACATGGCACACCTGCAAAACCTGGATTTAGCGGCGCAGCCTCTGGCAGCAACGCATGGGTTACTGGGCGACATGACGATTACCAAGAGAACAGCACAGAAATCCTTCGCGTTCCAACCCTGCTAGGCTTTGACACCATTCAAGGCGCTGAATTGCGTTTCAAGCAAAAGTTCTCATTTGCTACAGGTGATGGCGGCAAGGTGGAATACTTCCAAGGTGGACAGTGGAATCTGTTTGGTACAGCAGCTGTTGCTATCGGCGTCAACTGGTATGGCTCAAGCTATGGCGCAAGCAATGTTGCCTCATTGAACTCAGCTGGTTGGGCTGGCAGCACGGGTGGGTCTTACATCGCCTCCATGCTTCCTTTGAATATCTGGAACTACAACAGCAATCCATTGATGCTTCGTTTTGTCATGAAATCAGGCGCGGGCGCCACGGGTAAAGGATGGTCCATTGATGATTTTGAGATCTATGTCCCACCACAAAACTCTGCATCACCTATTGCCATTGACACCAGGGAGTACCTGATCATTCCTGCCGACACAGCCCATTTGCGTGTCCGTATTGAAAACACAGGAGCTAAGCCTTTGGATAGCTGTCTTGTGCGATTCCAAGTCAACGGCGGTGCGTGGAGCAACTATGAAACCGTGATTTTCAAGGACAAGAATGGCAATATCACACCCAAATTCAAGGGACAGAAAATGTGGTACGACTTTGAACAAGGCTGGCTCAATGGTGGCGCTGGATCCTACAACGTTTGTGTTGAAACTTTCAAGCCTGACAGCAAATTGGATGACATCCCCACAGATGATCAACTCTGCATCACGATTGATGTCTTGGATGAGATTGCTATCACAACAGGCAATGGTTACTGCAATGACTTTGAATCAAGCACGATTGCCTCATGGGTTGCCTTACACGCTAACGACAAGAAATTGGCGCATGATTGGGAGTTTGGAACCCCTAACCAGACGCAAATCAATGCGGCAGCTAGTGGGTCAAATGCATGGGTGACGTTTGCCGATAGCAATTACAGCTCTATGAGTCAAAGCGCTGTGCACACACCTTTCTTCTACTTGAACCCCAACAACACCTACAGCCTTTCTTTCAAGCACAACATGCTGACAGAGCAGTACCACGATGGTGGCTCAGTGGATTGGTCCTATGATGGTGGTGTGACTTGGTATACCTTAGGAAACGTCTTGCAAAATGGATTGTGGTACAACACGGTACACGTGACATCATTGGACATCATTCGTCCAGGTTGGAGCGGTAACACCAACGGCTGGATCACCTCCAACATCAAATTCACGGTGGAAAACGCTGGAAAATTGGTTTTCCGATTCCGATTTGGCGCTGACTTTACCCAACAGAATGAAGGATGGGCTATTGACGACTTCTGCTTGGACCAATCACCTGCAGGTACTCCAGCTGACATTGTTGGCATAGGCATGGACGAAGATCAAATCCCTGGATTCTTCCTTGGGCACATTACCCCTAACCCTGTTGGCCAGATTGCACAGCTGCAATTCAATGGTGACCGACCCTTGAAATTGAAACTTAGGGTGATTGACCTCCTTGGAAAGGAAATCATGCATCAGGCAGTTCAAGGCGACGTTGGCTACAATAGCTTTGACATCGATGTCAGTGCGTGGGCCAATGGAATGTACACTGTGATTGCTGAAGTTGAAGGTGGCACCTTGATGAGGAAATTCATTGTGCAGCACTGATCTGATTGATCACTGATTAAACCGAAGGCCGAACACTGAGTGTTCGGCCTTCTTCTTTAACGGTAAATACCTTGGCCATTGAGCCAAGCAACGTATTTAAGCTTGTTGAGGATATGCCCACCATGGGTCTTGGCAAAATTGTGATGACCCGGACGATCTGGATCAGCACACATGAAGAGGTACTCACCAGGTCTGGCATCCAACACCAAGTCAATGATGTGGCTATCTACTGTTGCCAAGGGCTTAGGTGGAAGTCCGTTGATCTGGTAAGTATTGTAGGGATGATCCAGCTTAGTCATGGCTCGACTTACGCGGCGAATTTTCTCATGGCCTGGCTCACGATCCATCACCGCGAAAATGACGGTTGGATCTGACTCAAGCTTCATGCCCCTGGCAAGCCGTGTGAGGTACAAGCTGGCAACGGTTGCCATGTCACTCAGGATCTTTGACTCAGCTTGAACCAAACTGGCCAACACCACAACCTCAGAAGGTTCAAGAGAAAGGGCCATGGCTTTCATCTTCCTTGATTCATCCCAAAAGCTGTCGTATTCACGCGCCAAGCGCTGAAAGACCTTTGTTGGACTGCTTGACCAGTACATGTCATAGGTGTTTGGCATCAACACCAGATCCGGAAAATCTTGCAGCGCTTCACTGAAGGCAGATTTTTCGTGGGGGAAGTGACTGGCTATGTCCTCCAACGCAGCATCCGTAGACTGGTAGCCTCTCAAGCGAACCCTAATGGCATCTTCGTAACCTAAGGTGACTCGTCGGTACATGGCAAGTGTGGACTCCTTATGTCGCAAGCGGTAATGTCCTGGGTGTGGCTGCCTGTTGTCCTTCTTTGCTCGCCATGCCCAATGCTTCAACACCCAGGGCTGAAGGGAACCATCCAATTGATCCTCAACAGCTTGCCAAGTTGTCTCCGCGTCGACTGTCAATGCCACGATGTCTTTTGGTCCAGCAGGGTACTTCCTTTCTGCCACCAGGGCCACAGCCACTATAGCTGCCAAGCCTATGGCGAGACTCGTTAACCAACGAAGCCGCTTCATGATTGACGCTTAGGCCGCTGCCATTGCATGATGACCATATCCTGCCATCCATCTGACATATGGTACCACTGTTGCATGGTTCCAACTTCTTTGAAGTTGGCAGAAGTGAATGCCGATCGAGCAGCATGATTGATTGTCAGCATTTCTGCCTTGAGGGTTCGTAGCAATGCATGTTCAGTAGCCCATGCTTGCACTGCCTTCAAGGCTGCCGGGGCGATGCCTCTGCCTCGAAGTGCTGGATCCACCAACAAACCCACTGAGGCATGCTGGTGCAGTGGACTGGCATCATAGATGTCAACAAGACCCAAGGGTGAGTATGCTGCATCCTCAATCATCCAACGCAGTTGTCCCACCTCCCAAAAGTCGCGTTTAGCAGCATCCAAGTAGGCTTGCATCATGGCTTTCGAGAAAGGGGCGTAACGAGGCCCAGCCTTCCAATGTTCAGGGTTGTTTTCCCATTGGAGCAATTGATCCAAGTCTGAAGGTTCCAGAGCGCGCAATCTCACATCAAAATCTACCATGGCCATTGCCCTTTGTACACCTGGACTACTGGCCCAGTCAGTTGAATTTTTTTAAAACCCGCATCGGATCCTTCAAAGTCAATGATTAGTCGACCACCTTTAGCCTCCAGTTGAATGGGTGATGGCAGACGATTTATTTGATGGATGACCAATGCTGCTGCGACTGCACCTGTTCCGCAACTCAAGGTCTCTGACTCAACGCCGCGTTCATAGGTTCTGATTGCATAGGCATTGTCGCCTTGTATGGGTTGCACCCAGTTGATGTTGCAGCCACCTTGTTTTACATAATAACCATACCTAAGCTTCTTGCCCAATTCCATGACGTCCAATGTACCTAAATCCTCAGATTCAGGCAGCAAAAAAACATGATGTGGTGAACCGGTATCCAGGAAGTAACCCCCTACCGAAGCCTTTGCTAATGCCATGTTCTCCATGGCTATCGTGACCTCATCCGAACCCTTCCACCAGGCCTCGTGCAAGCCGTCAACCGCTTCAAACGAGCATTCAGAACCTGAGAACAAGTCGCTGCGTTTGGCAAAGTCTACGGCACAGCGCGAGCCATTGCCACATAAGCTACCTAAGGCGCCATCAGCATTGTAATACGTCACTTTGAAATCAGCTACATGGCTGACAGATAATCGGACCAAACCATCAGCACCAATGCCTGTTCGCCGGCAACAAGCCTTGGCAATCATCCGGTCATCCAGCCAATCCCCATCCATCTCATCGATGAGAATGAAGTCATTGCCTGCGCCATGGTATTTGGTGAAATGAGATTTCATACCTCAAATTTAAGGATGTGGAACAGTTTTTGAAATTAAAGCAGTGAATTAATTCAACAAATATGAAGGTATCAACCTATTTAACCATTGGTGGCGCAGTGGTCATTGGCATTCTTGGCGGCATCAGCGGTGCTGCAATTTTTCAGCAAAGCCAACCCCAGCAAGTGGTCTACGAAAATCACACCCTTCCAGCCAGCCAGTTGACAAGCAACATCCAACCTGGGATTGTTAGCTCAACAGATTTTTCATCAGCTGCTGAACAAGCAGTTCATGCAGTCGTGAATGTGAAAACAACCGTTGAGAAAGGCTATTATTTCAACCCATTCAAGGATTTTTTCTTTGGTTCTGAGGAAGGGTCTCAAATCCAGCCCCGCATGGTTCAAGGATCTGGGTCCGGTGTCATCATTGCCTCCGATGGTTACATTGTAACCAACAATCACGTCGTCAAAGACGCAGTATCATTGACTGTAACGCTTAATAACAACAGGGAATATGCCGCTAAAGTTGTTGGAATCGATGCAACCACTGACTTGGCCGTATTGAAAATATCAAGTGACAAAACCCTCCCCTTCATGACATTTGCCAATTCTGACAATTTACGACTGGGCGAATGGGTTCTTGCAGTTGGCAACCCATTCAACCTTACCTCAACGGTGACTGCAGGCATTGTCTCAGCAAAAGGCCGGAACATCAACATCATTGACAACCAATCAGCCATTGAAGCTTTCATACAAACGGATGCTGCCGTCAACCCCGGCAACAGTGGCGGCGCCTTAATCAATACTTCAGGTGAGCTCATTGGTATCAATACAGCGATATCTACCCACACAGGAAGTTATGAGGGCTACAGCTTTGCCATACCTGCAAACATTGTAAGCAAGGTGGTCAATGACATCATGACCTATGGTATGGTTCAACGGGCATACCTAGGGGTTAATATCACCAACATCAACCAGGCCTTAAAGGAGCAAGAGGACATTGACCTCAGCCAAGGGGTTTACATCGCTGAGCTAAGCCCCAAGGGGGGCGCTATGGATGCTGGGCTGAAAAAGGGTGACATCATTGTCAATGCTGGCGGTAAAATTGTGAAAAAAACAGCAGAGCTTTTAGAGATTATCGGTTCAAAAAAACCTGGTGACAAGCTATTGATTGAGGTGATTCGCAATGGCAATCGCAAGTCCTTCCAAGTGACATTAAAAAACCTCGTTGGAACCACCGACATCCTCCAACAGGAGGACATGGAAAGCTTAAGAACCCTAGGCGCTGCCTTTGAGACATTGACGCAGACAGAGATGCGAACTTATGGGTTGCGATCTGGTGTCAAGATCAGCGACATCGGCAAAGGAAACCTAGCTAAAGCAGGTGTCCCTCAGGGGTTCATACTGGTCCGACTCAACAACCAATATGTCAGCAATCAAGCTGAAGTTTCAGCCATCATCAATACGCTTGACCCCGGTGATGGCATACTGTTGCAAGGGTTGATGCCTAACGGTCAACCTGAGGTGTTTGCTTTCGCCCTGTAAACCACTGTGTAAATTTTAACCCATTGGGGCATAAAAAATCAGCAAGAAAGGATGGCCGTTCACCCAAGTAGAAATACTTTTGCCTTACCCTTACACTGAATCAACCGACCCTTTGATGACTCCCGCTTCCAAACATTCCTTTTACGCAAGCAAAACATCTGAACGCTTGCATGATGAGCGCGCTGCCACTTCATTGATTAAGCGCGTTGGCGACCTTTTTTTTGATAAAAATGTTCATGTGGTACTTTTCCGCCAAGCCCTGGTAGATCAAAGGCCTTCTGAATTGCTTCAGGCTCATGTGCACGCCAGCAATATGGCTGGTGAGGCAATCACTGTCCAAGATTCATTGGCCATGATCAAGGCATTGCAAGAAACCCTTGTTCAAAACAGCTCCATTGACATTGGACGCATGGCAGTTGAATGGAAGCGTGAAGCAGGCGTTTACCTGGAAAGGAATGCCTTTATTCATGCCAAACTCAAGGCCTTCATGAACAGTCAGAACCCCGACTCTGAACCTGTTGACGTGGTGTTGTACGGTTTTGGACGCATCGGCCGCTTGGTCGCACGCGAGCTAATCAGCCAGGAAGGTCGCGGCAATCAGCTGCGCCTTCGCGGCATTGTCACACGCGGTGAAGACGAAGTCAGTTTAGAGAAGCGCGCTTCCTTGCTTCGTGTGGATTCCATCCATGGGCAATTCCCCGGAACCGTTGAGACTGATCATGAAAACAACGCATTGATCGTCAATGGCCGACCCGTTGTGATGATTGCTGCCAGCGATCCCACAAAAATCGACTACACTGCCTATGGCATTGATAATGCCTTGATCATTGACAACACGGGTGCCTTTCGCGACAGAGAGGCATTGAACCTTCACACGCAAGCAAAAGGCGCAAGCAAGGTTCTCCTAACCGCACCTGGCGGTGGGGTTCCTAACATTGTCTTTGGGGTAAATCACCTCGATGTGGACAAGGATGAAACCATCTTTTCAGCGGCCAGCTGCACGACCAATGCCATTGTCCCTGTACTGAAAGTCATTGAGGATGTATTAGGCATTGAACAAGGTCACATTGAAACCATTCATGCCTACACCAATGACCAGAATTTGGTAGACAACATGCACAAGAAATACCG
>DFSH01000057.1:37586-38367 GCA_002378565.1 Flavobacteriales bacterium UBA3442
AAGGTGATTCCTGGACTGGGTTCACGATTGACCAGCAATGCCATCCGTGTTCCTGTACCCAATGGCTCATTGGCTATTCTCAACTTAAGCCTTAAAAAGACCACTGACCGCGAAGCCTTCAATGCCATCATGAAAGATGCTGCTTACGAAGGTAAATTGGTGGAGCAAATTAAGTTTTCCATGAGCGCTGAGCTGGTGTCCAGTGACATTGTTGGTGATTCTTGCTGTGCCATTTTCGACTCAGAAGCAACCGTCATGCACCATGACGGCAAGCATGTGGTCATTTATGTCTGGTACGACAACGAGTATGGCTACACGCGCCAGGTCATGCGATTGGCTAAGCATGTAGCAAACGTGAGTCGGAAATCCTACTTTTGATTGGGCTCAACACAAAGACCGCTTTCACAACAGAAAGCCCCTTAAAGCATCAACCCTGATAGAATGGCAATTTGGTCACCTTTGCTTGCAACAGCTTGCCCCTGACCTCAATGAAAATTTCCGTATCCGCCTTAGATAAGGCTTTGGGGACATAGCCCATGCCAATGGCTTGATTCAATGACGGCGACATGGTTCCACTGGTCACAATGCCAATGTGATCCCCTTGTGCATTCGTGATGGGGTAACCTTGCCTAGGTATACCGCGATCGATCAAGTGAAAGCCTACCAAACGGCGGCTGACACCCCTGGTTTTTTCTTCCAGCAATGCCTCCCAGTTGATGAAGGTTTTGGTGAATTTGGTGATCCATCCAAGGCCTGCCTCCAACGGTGATGTGCTTTCATC
>DFSH01000055.1:0-15738 GCA_002378565.1 Flavobacteriales bacterium UBA3442
CTTAGGAGCAATAAAAAAGGCCATCCTTTGAGGATGGCCTTTAAAGTTTTAAGCTTTCAGAAATTCATTAATTTCTTACAAGCTTTGCGGTTTTAACTCCTTTATCAGTTTCAATTCGAACGATATACGTTCCTCGAGCCCATGATTTAGTTGGAATCTCTACTTGAGAACTCTGAATATTCTTCAAAACATAAATAGGACGCCCGAGTACATCACAAATGCTTACTGAACGAATGGTAGTCCCTTGACTTGAGATGATAGAACTGTAGCTAGATGGGTTTGGACTAATCAAGATATTAAATTCAGGAAGTTCCTCAGCCCCAACCGAGTATCCTACGGCATTCATAGCCTTCCCCAATCTTGGAAGTGTGTAGGCCATGACAGTATCAATGTAGGACATTGACTGAGCTTTGATGTTGGGGTTAGCCTGACTTGGTGTTAGAGGGTCATTGGCATCCCACCAATCCCATGGGTTAGAATTAACAAGGAAAGGCATAGCTAGATTTGGAGGAAGCATATTGAAAGTGTAAATATTCTCTTGGTTTCCAATGTTGTGGGAATTTGAGCGAGCCTTAACTGAATGAGGGTCCATCATTGTTGATGATGCTAAAACAGTATTATTTCCAGAAATGTTAGAGATTTTTGCAGCAGTGTGGCTTCCAGCTACTTCAACAACCGGAAAGAATGCTCCAGCTATTGGGACATTGACCATCCCACGGTAATATGGAGCAAAGAAGTCATAGCGGCTATGAAATGAAATCGTTGGCGCATCACCTGATGAAGCCCAAGCAGAATCCCCTAAAGCACCGCCAAGATTGATGACTAGATTAACATCGCTTGGAACACCAGCATGATTAGGAATATTTCTTCCAGTTTGGGTTAAGTCAATTAACGGTAACCCAGTGACAGTACTAAACCCTGTAATTGTCGCTTCGCCACCATATCCATCCCAGTCTCCTACAATAGCGGTGTCGATATACGGGTCGCCAGCACTAACAGTGCCTCCGTATATTCCTGGGCCTGCTGCGGTGTATTTAAATTTTGTTGGATTAGCTACTTCTGCGTAATTATCCAGGGTATTGTAGGCAAAAGTGACATAACCACCAGAACCAACTCCCATAAGGGCAATGAAATTTGGGTCCATACGCCATTCATTATTTCCCATTGCTCTTCCGCGGGTGGCACGAACACAAGCCTTTGCGTCTTGAACCGATGCATAAACGGCGGCTAAATTCGTTCCACGTCGAAGGTCAAGATTAGTTGAGTTGGCTAACCATCCCAAACGGTATGATGCCGAAATCGCAACGAATCCTCTCTTAGCGAAACGTCTTGCCATTTCAACCACGGCAGAATCCTTTTCATTCCCCATTGGAGAGGCGAGTCCTTGAGGTAAAAATGATCCCGTATGAAAAAGTATGACAACGGGTCTGGCAGTTTCAGTATCTATGTTTGTATCGGGCATGTAAATGTCATGATACTGTGGAATGACTTGAGGCCCTCCAAAAGCAGCGGGCACATATTGGCTAAAATTTATGCCATAGACGACTCCTGGTAGAACCGTTATATCGGCGTCTGTAAATACTTCATCAACATAGCGCTGTTGAGCTGAAAGATTCAAATTGATTAAAAACAACAGAATCACTAAGCTTTTTAAAGAGTAAAGGTTTTTCATATTACATTTTTAAGTTACTGATTTCCGAAGATACTCTTTTAAAAATGAACTCGTTAAGCTTTATTCTAAGCTGCATGTTAAAGCCAAGTATGTCAATCTTCCAATTGATGGGCCACCATATACTTGAACGACTTTTTGATTGAAAAGATTACTGCTTCCAATTTTTATAATCCACTTCTTTTCTTTTGAAGTCCACGATAATTGGGCATCGGTTAATCGATAGCTAGGAATTCTTCCAGTAAATTGAGGGGAGCCTTCAAACAGGAATCCCTGGACAAACTTTTGCGTAATCATATACCCCATTTTTCCATTTTTTATTTTCCAATCTAAGTCTCTTGCAGAAAAAGATAAATTGTATTTATGCTCTGGTGTATTGTACGCGGGTATTATCGGGTCATCGATGGCTGAGTTCAACACGTTCCAGGTATAGTTTCCTGCGATGGTATAATTCGAAAAATAATAATTTGTTCCTACGCTAAAACCTTGCGTAGTGACTTGTTGCTCAGCATTTGAAGAAATTCTATATGCCTGAACACCTTTCAATCGGCTCGCAGCGCTCCCTCCTGGATCATCCTCAATTTTTAAAGCAACGTGGTAGCCAATAAAGTCTTTATACCAGCTGTAATAATATGTGGCATCTACATAAAAACTATTCCACCAGGTACTTCTATACCCTACTTCGATATTTTTTACTTTTTCGGGCAGAACCCCTTTCATGGTATAATAATTCCAATCCCACGCAGCTCTTTCTTGGACTCCTGCCCCTAAAAAATCGCCTACCTCTGAAATAGTGATCAGGGAGTCATAACCGTTTAGATTTCCTACAAGAATGGCTCTTCCTACATTGTAATATAGATATTGATCCTGTAAAGTTGGGTTTCGGATAGCTGAGGAGGCTCCAATCCTCAAAACTGTCTTGTTATTTGGCCTATATACCATAGACATAGCAGGGGAGGCAAGCCATGAAAAATTCTGATTTTTGTCTAATCGCAAAGTGACATTCATGGAGACCTTTTCTGTTTCTTTCGAATAGCCAGAGAAGAATCCTAATTCTGATACTTGGAGTTTTATACCGTTGGTATCGCTGAATATGGTTCCCCTAGAATTGGGGTTATAGCTTCTGTAGTTGCCCCCAATGGAAATGTTCCCGTATTCAGAGAAATCAAATTCTCTTTGAAACTGAACATGTGATAAAGCGGATCGATCATAAAATCGTGAACCACCTGAGTGAAAAGGGGTAGAAATTATGTATTGTTTTAAAGCGTTAAATGCTTGGGAGCCAGGAATAAGCGAACTATCAGGATCATATGCACCACTCATCATCGCTCTGTTTTCTTGGTGATACGCAGAAAACTCATCCGGATACAAAGCTCTGAGCAACGACATTTGTTGCTCAAAATCTTCATTTGACAAATTGTCTGCTGGATAACCTGGAAGGCTTTTGACTTTAGATTTCTGAAAAATGGTCCAAAATGATCGATATTGATTTGCCCAGAAACCCCCATCAAGAATAGAATCTTGCATCTTTAGAGCCGTAAAATAGGCGTCATAGGTTTTCCCAGCATCTTCGTTGGTACGGTAAGCTCTGATAAACCATGTGTCTTTTTTTCTTAGCTCAAATCTATTTTGTAGGAACAAAATATCTTTCAGGCTCAATCTGTTGTCTCCCTGATAAACCGTCGTTCCAGAGCCAAAATTCATGCTGTATATGGCATCTATGCCCGTTCTTGTTCTATAATGCAATGCGGTGGCTACTTTTAAATTTTCTGTTTGATAGTCTACCAGCTCTGACTCCTCAATGCCTTGGCGGTGATACGTTCCGATTCCTGCATAGGTTTTTACATCGCCACCATGGTCGTACACTATCTCGTCTCCGTATCTATTGACCGCATCATACCCTCCTGGATTATTCCTGCTCGATGTGGATTCGAATGTTGCGTCCATATTGTTTGCCTCCCAATCATTGGCTCTAAGTCCAAAGACATTGAGTTTAAAAGCCCAGCTGTCTGTTCCGTCGCTCCGAGAAAGAGCCGTGGCATATCGCAGAGAAACTTCTGTTAATGCACGTTCACCCACTTTTAATTGAAATGATGTTCCTTGAGTGGTGTAAGGATCTTTGGTAACCATGGAGATAACCCCATTGAATGCCGATGGCCCGTAGATTGCTCCAACAGCCCCTGATATAATATCAACTTTTTGAATATCTAGTTCGCTTGCTCCCAAAAAATTCCCTAAAGAAAAATTGAGGCCTGGCGCTTGGTTGTCAACTCCATCAATTATTTGTAGACTCCTAACAGGACTTGTGCTATTGAACCCTCGGGTATTTATTATTTTAAAGCCAATACTTGCTGATGTTAGGTCGACACCCTTCATGCTTCCCAAAGCTTCATAAAAGTTCAGAGCTGGTGCTTCCTTGATACTTATGAGGTCCAGTGCCTCTACAGTTAACGGAGCTTGTTTTTGTTTCTCTGTAATTCTGGATGCCACAATCTGAGCCTCAGCCAGGACTACTTGATCCACTTTTAGCTTGACGGTGATGGGTTTAGTGCTTTGAATAATAGATAAATCTCTAGCCGTATATCCGAAAGTTGAAAAGTTCAAAACCACGGGTAGACTCTCTACATCAATATTAAATTTGCCATTCAGGTCAGCAATGACAGCTGTGTTCGCACTCTTTACCACTACGTTCCCAATGGGTTCTTTCGTTTTGTTGTCAACAATGTTCCCGCTAATTTGGATAGACTGAGCCTTCAATAAATAACCTGAAAAGCAAAAAATAAGAAGGATTAGTTGTTTATTTCTGTTTCTCATTTTAGATAGTTTACTTTCAAATCAAGTTTACCAAGTAGTAAACCTGTTTTTTCGTGACGAATTTATGGACTGACTTTATTTCGTTTTTTTTAAAGATCTGTAGGGTCTTTGTTTAAAGCCATAATTCAAATCTAATGATTCTCGTCATAAGAGGTGAGTGGGCATAGATCGCGGGATGGTTGAAATAGATAGAGCCTTAAGGTTGTCAAACTCACTAAGCCCCTAGTGAAATAAAAATACAAGTAGAGTTCAGGAGTACAGGCTGGCTAAAGCGCCCTACTGTTCACCACGTCCTTCAGTGGTATCAGGTCTTGGCGTTCAGTCCATGAAGCGCTATCCAACTGAGGATATCTCTAAAGCATGTGGGGTGAATACTGTGTGCCATGGGGTAGCTCTTGACCGTTAATTGCTCCTGGATGGCCTCACCCAGCACTTCATAGGTTGGCATGGATCGACTGGCTGGAATCACGCCATCATGATCACCAACAGCCATGAAAAGGGGCTTTGATACGGGTTGACTAGTGAGGTCAATCACTGGCCAGTTGTGGGGAAAGTAACTGCATACAGCGATAGATCCAGCAATCAAGTCTGGATGATTCCACGCAATGGCATTGGCCAATATTCCCCCTTGACTGAAGCCAAACAATAAGGGCGGAGGGCCATCGATGCCTTTCAATGCGTCCACAATCAATGCCATGGCGTCCTTAACCTGTACCATGTCCTCTGATTTAAGCCCATCAGCATCCCAATGGATGTCATACCAAGCTTGGCCTCCCATAGCTAAATCTATGGGTGCCTTTAACGATCGTATGCCGTGCTGAGGTAGAGCTGACTCAAAGGAGAACAAGTCGCCTTCATGGCTTCCATAGCCATGAAGCAACCAGATTTCTGGAAGCCCCTCATTCAAACGGCTGGTCAGCGAATCAGCCAAAGCGTGCAACGTGCTCACTCCAGCCCTTGAGCTTGCAGGCTGTACACAAGCAATTCCATGCCCTTGGCATCCTTAAAAATCACTTCAGCAGCTAAGCCGTCCTCGGACAACTCAATAACTGTGTAGTGCTGGGTGCTGATCACTGTGCCCTTGATAAGGTTCACATTGGCCTTCAATTCACCTGCAGAAGGCATGTGGGAGCGAGACGTGAGTGGGGAAGAGGTGATTTCAACCAATGAGCCTCGCTGAGATTGGTTGATTTCCCCGTGGTGGCGATCACCCGTAAGGAAGATTACCTGGCCAGTGTGATCTTGGCAAATTGAGAGAAAGGTTTCGCGTTCAGGGAATCGGCTGTAATTCTCAAAGACTTCAGCTTCGTTGAGAACCTGAGAGCCAACAGCGATAAACACCCATGCTGCATCGCGATGTATGTCGAGCAGGTCACGCAGGTACTGCAATTGACCCTTGCCAAGTATTTGTGTGCCCTTGGGCCCTCTATGGGTTCGGTCATCCAGACCTACGAATAAAACTGACCCCATGCGTAAATCCCAACGCAGGTCACCGTTGGTTGCCAGGTTCGTTGGGTTGTCAGGCCATGTTTTCTCAAACACCTTTGCACTGGCTGCAGCTTGAGCAAAACTGCTGTCCGAATCATTGGGGCCAAAGTCATGATCATCCCAAATGGCCAACTGTGGCGTGGATTGAAGGAAGGATGCCAATAACGGAGAGGCGTGACGTTGTTGCATCGCTGCAAGCATGCTTTCTTCGTTTTTCCAGTCCTTTTCCGTGTAGTAGGCGTTGTCACCCAACCACAGAAAATGGTCAAGTCGCTCTTTCTCTAGCGTTTGGAATATGTCATCATTGTTGCCATCTCCTCCCGCTGCACAACTGCCTATGCCAAATCGCAGACTTTGAGAATGGAGTGAAAGGGACAGGTAGAGGAGTAGGGGGATAAAGAAAAACTTTTGCATAATGGTCAATGGTTTGAAGCGGGCTAAATTTACCACATGAACTACTTGTCTTCATCACGTCGTGTAAAACTTTGGCAGTCTCTCCTGCCGCATTGGCAGCAAAGTGTCATTGGGCACAGTGAGCTAGGTCAGGCTATCATCGCCTTCCATCAAGCGCCGCTTGATCAATGTGAAGTTCTTGCCTGGTCACTGATGCATGGCAATGAAACCACTGGAGCTGAAGCGTTGACAGCATTGATTCAGCAGCCTCAATTCGGTCATAAATCGTGGTGCATCGTCCCCGTCCTCAATCCCGATGGCGCCGATGCCTTTACGCGCTTGAACCATCTCGGCAAGGACGTGAATCGCGATGCCATTCGATCTGAGACCAAGGAAGGTCAAGCTTTGCTCTCGTTGATGCCTCGCATTCAGCCAAAGCTGGTCCTTAATCTTCATGATCAACGCAGTTGCTTTCGCGGCATAGGCAGTGACAGGCCCGCTACTTTTTCATTGCTAGCGCCATGCAGCAATCCCAAACAGAAGGGAGGATTTGACCTTGAGGCATCAAAGGTTGCGTCGTGGATGGCCAATTGGATTTCTCAACAGCATCCCCATTGGGGATTAGCCCGCTTCAATGACAGCCATTACCCTAATGCTTTTGGTGATTTATGGCAAAGCCATGCAGCAACGATCACCTTGGAGACTGGTATCACCCTGAGTGATTGGACACGAGGGGAAACAGCTCAGGCCCTTGCCTTGTTGCTTGTCAATATCGACAGCACTTCGTGGGAGGAGATATTTCAAAATACCCCTTTTGACTATTTGGCATTGCCCATGAATATTGATGATGCAATGGATGCCAGTGTTCAGATGGGAAATGGCCAATCATGCATGCTCGCATACCAAGAGACCTTGCAGCAGGGTAGGCTGCAGGCTGAGTGGCGGGTTTTGAAAGGTGATGCTCAGCAAAGCCCCGCTTGGCGCCATTGGTCATCACACCTCCCCCGGCCCATGCCAGGGGAGGTCTTTGATGAGCGGTCAGCTCAGCAGATCAGTTAACCGTAGATTCCTTGCTTGACTTAGGTGTGAGAAATTGCAGGTCGTGTACCACAACTTCAGTGAAGTACATTTTCTCATTGGCATCGTTCTCAAAGCTTCGGTAGATGATTTTACCTTCTAGGGCACAGAGGTCTCCTTTTCTAAGGTAGCGCTCACTAAGCTCGGCCAGTTTGCCCCAGGCGATGATTTGATGCCATTGAGTGTCTTCGTGCTTGTTGCCATCCGAGCTTTTGTAGACTTCATTGGTAGCTAACGCGTATTTAGCCATTTGGTTGCCGTTTTCAAAGACCTTGAGCTCTGGATCTTGGCCCAGTCGGCCAATGAGGGTGATGCGATTTTTCATGTTTGACATGCTTTCTTGATTTTAAGATTGATTGAACAGGGCAAATAACTTGACTGAAAAAACGAGACAGTCGTCTCAAAGTGATTAAGTCTGTCAGTGATTCAGCAACCAAGCGTTTTTAAACATTTGTACCGAATGCAATCTTTCCTAGTATTTAGCTTCGCCACATGATCCTTAAAACCAACGACATGATACATGAAGATTGCATGCAATGTGGCGCCAGATTACTTGGACGCTCTGATAAGAAGTTTTGCGATGATGGCTGTAGAAATAGCTACCATAATAAGCGAAACAGTAATGCCAGTCGGGTGGCTCGCCCCGTCCATAGAAACCTTCGCTTGAACTACACGGTTCTCAGTGAAATGATTGACAGCGGTCACGATCAAGCAGTTCTTGAGGAATTGACCTTGTATGGATTCACGGAGGAGTATCATACTTCATCCTATGTCAATGATGAAGGCAATTTGGTTAAGAACGTCTATGATGTGCAATACCGAATCGTTAAAAAGGGCCGAATTCAGTTCAGGCGAATCTCTGGCAAGCGGAAGGATTGACTGAATCTGGTTTTGTACCTTTATGTCATGGGTCAAAACGTGAAAGTTGCCGTTATTGGCGGGGGTGCATCAGGTGTTTTTGCAGCCATCTGCGCTGCAGAGTCTTCTGCGCAAGCACAGGTTGACATTTTTGAGAAATCTCAATTGCCCTTAGCTAAGGTCCGAATCAGTGGTGGTGGCAGGTGCAATGTGACCCATGCTTGTTTTGATCCACGCGAGTTGATTGACCATTACCCTCGGGGAAGTCAAGAGCTGCTGGGGCCTTTTCATAAATTCTGTACCGGTGACACCATGGAGTGGTTTGAAGACCGAGGGGTCTCATTGACCGTTGAGGCTGACAATCGGGTCTTTCCTGTCTCCAATTCGTCGGAGACGATTGTAGATTGCTTGTTGGATTTTGCTCAACGTGCTGGCGCTACTCTGTCAACAAAATCAGGAATCAAGGCTTTGGTGCCAGCTCCTGATGGCGGCTTTAACCTAACGCTTGATAGTGATGAGGTGGTTCATTATGACAACGTACTCATGGCAGCGGGCAGCAGCAAGCGCATGTGGGCCATCTTGGCCAAGCTTGGTCATCACATTGTCAAACCCGTTCCGTCGCTGTTCACCTTTCAGCTGCGTGACCCACGCATCAAAGATCTGGCAGGCATCTCTCTGTCACAGGTTCGGTTAACCGTTCCAGTTGCTGGTCTGGAAGCCGAAGGACCCTTGTTGATCACGCATGTGGGCTTGAGTGGGCCGGCAGTATTGAAGCTCTCTGCCTTTGGAGCACGATGGATGGCAGAGTATGGCCATCAATTCAGCCTATTCATTGACTGGCTTCCGGAATTCACGCAAGAATCCTTGCTTGAGGAGCTCAATACGTACAGAAAGCTCCCGCAAACCAACCGCAAGCGCGTCGCGTCCAATACCTTGTTTGGTTTGCCCCTAAGGCTCTGGAAGGCCTTTTGTGATTATGCAAAAGTTCCGCCAACAGCCAATTGGTCTGACTTGAGTAAGCCCATGGTCCGTCGACTTGTTAGCATCTTATCTGAATCAGAATTCAAGGTCACAGGAAAAAACACCTTTAAGGAGGAGTTTGTTACTGCAGGGGGCGTAGACCTCTCTGAGGTAGATTTTCGCCGCATGGAAAGCCGCTTGGTGCCTGGTCTCTTTTTTGCGGGAGAAGTCTTGGACATCGATGCCGTCACCGGCGGCTTCAATTTCCAAGCCGCATGGACCACGGGCTGGCTAGCTGGTCACGCGATTGTTGATATGCCTGTTACGACGTCCTGAGTTATTTTGAGAAGGATTTGTATAATTCATAAATACTAACTACATTAGCAATCTAATATAATTAGCATTGCCATGTATTTCTCAAACAACTTAAAGACCCTTCGCAAGGACAAATCCTGGACCCAGGTTCAGTTTGCTGAGCGCGTGGGCATCAAGCGATCCTTGGTTGGAGCTTATGAAGAAGGTCGCGCAGAACCAAAAATAGACATGTTAATCCTCATTGCGCAGACCCTTAGCGTCAGTTTGGATCAGCTGCTTTCGGATCCAATATCTGAAGCTAAATCAAATCAAACAGATGAAACCCGAAATAAAGGGAGCAAGCTTCGTGTGCTAACGGTAGCAATAGATAAAGCCAGCGGAAAAGAGCGTATTTCAGTGGTTCCTGTTAAAGCTGCCGCAGGCTACCTTGGTGGCTATGGCGATTTGGACTTCATTGAGGCTTTGCCGCAGTTTTCCCTTCCTCTGCCTGAGTTTTCTCAAGAAAGCACTCGCCGTGTTTTTCAAATACAAGGAGACAGCATGCTTCCTGTTCTTCCAGGATCCTACGTCATTGCTAGTTATGTGCAGAATTGGCAGCATGTCAAATCTGGAGAACTTTACGTTTTTCTAACCCAGGATCAAGGCGTGGTATTCAAGCGCGGATACAACCATGTTGCAGAATCTTCCGATTTTGAACTGGTTTCAGACAACCTTATGTACGAACCCTACCGCATACATAGCGATGAAGTCCTGGAGGTTTGGCGAGTGGAGGGCGTCATTCAGCTGGATCTCACAAAACAGGCAACGGGAGACATTGCGGTACTTAACCGTTTAGATGCGTTGCAGCATGAAGTTCGATCTCTCCGCGTAGAGCTTGGTAAGCACGTGGCATAGGGGGGAGCAGTAGCCCTTTGATAGGTTAGCCTTGACGGCTTCTTGGTTTCGGCATAACACCACATTGAGAAGTTGATGAAATTTAAGCTAAATACAGTGAAAAATTACCACATAGAAGATTTCTATGACAAACTATAATAAATTGAAAACCAGGTATTTAAATAATAAAAGTTCAATTACTTATTCATCATAAAACCTTGTGTGGACTTTTTGTCTTAATCAGCAAATTGTAGCAACTAAAAAGGCTGACTCAAGGCCATGAACCAGGGTGAGTAATTATTGCATCTGCAATAGAAAAGCAACCGAGATTGTATCAGTCATGACGGATGTTTCAATGTTAAGCGTTCAAGGTTTCCGCTTTGAGAGGATGACAATCTGGCGTAAAAGGCAAGTTTTCCTGAACAATATGGGATCAGAAGCTAACCATAAAGCACAGAATTACTGAAATTCTCACTTTAGCAGGGTATTTTATTGAAGTACAGCAGGCACGGTAATCCAATGAATCCAAGGGATACAATGGTCAGCCTATAATATATATTATGTTAACTAACAATAGCACTGACGCCTCCTACGAAAAAAGGCCCTGCAAAATGCAGAGCCCTTGATGAAATTGATGATGCAGTGATTAAATCTGCTGCATCTCCTCTGTAACACGTTTAACGTCATCGTATCTGGTCAGCTTGTAGTACACTTCTCGCAATGCTTTCAGTGTTGCTTCATCCTTGTTATCAATTGAATATGCTTTCTCAAAGTAAACCAAGGCACGGCCTAACGCTTTTTCCTTTTCCTTGGTGTAAGATTTTGCCTTACTGTTCTCTGAACGACCCAATTTGTTGATTTTTTGGACCCACACATTGGATGCGTCAATTTCCATCAAACCGAGCATGTAAACAGCATCTAAGTATTTGGGGTCAGCTGTAACGGCCAATTCATAGTAGGCTTTACCATTCTCCAAATCCTTCATTTGCTGATGGTATATATACCCGGCATTGTACAGGTACAAGGCTGAATTGGGGTTTTTGACAATGGCTTCCTTTAGGTTTTTTAAGGCGCCTGCATAGTCTTCCTTCTCAAGGTAGCTCTGCAATTCCATTTTAAGCAAGTTCTCGTTTTCCGGGTACTTTGCTCGCGAAATAGTGATGAGGGAGTCGTATTTGCTTTTTTGATCACTTTCCGAGTACACCCAAAGCAGCTGGATGTATAAATCGTGCTCAGTTGACTCACTACGCTGTGGCTCAAAGGCCTCTCCAGTCAACACGTACATGTCTAAGGTTCTCTTGTCTGGGAAAGGGTACCTGGCGCTGTCTTTAGCCAACATGCCTGACCATGTCATGTTTTTGTAGTTCATGCCGATGAGGATCAAGTAAATGCGCTCTGCCTCTGTCCAATCCTCCATATCTTGAGACAAATAGGCCATGTATGATAAGCTTGTGCTGTCAACCTGACCAAGGCTCCCCCGCAACTCAAAGGCCTTGCTGTAATTGAGCCTAGCTTCACCCTTGTCCTTGTTGTCAAAGTTTTCAGTCTCTGCGCGATTGACATACTCCTGCGCCAACATGGGCATTTTATCTGCAATGTTGTCAGCGTACCGTTCTTTACCTAAAGACGCTTCAAAGGCAATTAAATTGGTATAGGACTTAACTGTCTCATCCAAATAGTCAGCGTTGCCCGGCGTCTCACTTGTGTACAATGCGTAGTATACATTGCCACGGTAGTAGTGATATTTTGACATATTTTTAGACTTCACTTCAGATGCAGGCTTGCCATCAATGATAACCTTTGCATCGTCTATGTAGGATTTTGCAGACACCAGGTCCAGTTTATCCAAGGCGATTTTTGCGCTAGAAATGCTAGGCGCTTCTTGAGCTGATGCGGTGATTGTTAGCGCAATAGCAGCTAAGAGTAGAGAACGTTTCATATCAATAATAATAATTGGAGGCAAAGATAGCCTCGCATTAGTTGGTGTAGCCTATCCCCTCTTCAAGGAACATGCCATAAGGGGGTGTCAGCTCAAGATTCTTTAGGCGAAGTCTCTTCATCACTGCCATTGTCAGTCACTTGGCCTTCCATATCGGTTGTATCTTCTTCATCAGAACGTGGAACCTTTGCAATGGATGCAATCACTTCGCCTTTTTTAAGGTTAATGACACGCACGCCTTGCGTTGCGCGACCCATCACTCGAATGCCTTCGACAGGCATGCGAATCATGATGCCATTTTTGGTGGTAATCATCAAGTCCTCGTCATCATTCACGCGAACCAATCCGATCAAATCACCTGTTTTCTCTGTGATATTAAGCGTTTTAACGCCTTTTCCGCCACGGTTGGTTATGCGGTAATCTTCAACCAAAGTTCGCTTGCCGTAACCGTTTTCAGACACAACCAGGATGGATTCTTGATCACTCTCAGGGCAAACCATGCCAACAACAAAGTCTTGGTCTAGGTCAAACTTCATGCCTTTGACACCTGCAGCATTTCTGCCCATGGCACGAACCTTATCCTCAGGGAAACGAATGGCCTTGCCTGACCCGATGGCCATCAAGACTTCATGCTCCCCATTGGTTAGCCTTGCTTCAAGCAACGTGTCACCATCTCTTACCGTGATGGCATTGATACCGTTGGATCTTGGACGGCTGTATGCCTCCAGCGATGTTTTCTTGATGACGCCCCTCTTGGTGCACATCACCACATAGTTGTCTTTGACGTAGTCCTCATTTCTCAAATCCTTTGTGTTAATGAAGGTCTTCACCCGGTCATCTGATGGAATGTTGATGAGGTTAACAATGGCTTTGCCTTTGCTCGTCCTACTGGCTTCAGGAATTTCAAACACACGCAACCAGAAACAGCGTCCCAATTCAGTGAAGAATAAGAGGTAGTTGTGGTTGGTTGCAACAAAGACATGCTCAATGAAGTCGGAGTCACGAGCGGATGCGCCCCTTGACCCAACCCCTCCTCTGCTTTGTGTGCGGTACTCTGACAAGAGTGTGCGCTTCACATAGCCCAGGTTAGAAATGGTGATAACAACTTCTGCATCAGGAATGATGTCCTCTATGCGCATATCACCTCCAGCATAGTTAATGGAGGTTCTTCGCTCATCGCCAAACTTCTCCTTCACCTCATTCATCTCATCAATGACGATCTGCATGCGTATGGACTTCTCGTTGAGAATTTCAGTCAAGCGCTTGATAAGGTCAATCAAGTCATCGTACTCAGTTTTGATTTTATCTCGTTCAAGACCCGTCAGCTTCTGCAAGCGCAATTCCAAAATAGCTTTGGCTTGAATATCGGACAGCTTGAATGCCTTGACCAAGCCAGATTTTGCGTCATCGACAGTCTTGCTGCCGCGAATCAATTTGATCACTGCATCAAGGTTGTCAATGGCGATAAGCAAACCCTCAAGGACGTGTGCGCGCTTTTCAGCTTGCATCTTCTCAAACTTGGTGCGGCGAACAATGACCTCATGGCGATGCTCAACGAAGTGATGAATCATGTCCTTGAGGTTACACATCTCTGGGCGACCATTAACCAAGGCAATGTTATTGACACTGAAGCTGGACTGAAGTTGCGTGTACTTGTACAACTTGTTCAATACCACATTAGGAACTGCATCGCGTTTAAGGATGTACACGATGCGCATGCCATTGCGATCAGATTCATCGCGAATGTCAGCGATACCCTCAATTTTTTTGTCATTGACCAGGTCCGCTGTTTTGCGAATCATGTCTGCTTTATTGACTTGGTAAGGAATTTCAGTGATAATGATGCAATCCCTTTCCTTCACGGGCTCAATGTTAGCTGTGCCACGCAAAACGATGCGACCTCGGCCTGTTTCAAAGGCTTCTTTAACCCCACTGTACCCATAAATCTCTCCACCAGTTGGGAAATCAGGTGCTGTGACATGCTGCATTAGACCAGCGATGTCAATGTCAGGGTCCTCTACATAGGCCACTGTAGCATTAGCAACCTCTGTCAGGTTGTGGGGCGGCATATTTGTAGCCATGCCAACTGCAATACCTGATGCGCCGTTAACCAGCAAGCATGGGATGCGGGTTGGCAGAACCGTTGGCTCTTCAAGTGAGTCATCAAAGTTCAACTGAAAGTTAACGGTATCCTTGTCAATGTCCTTGACCATTTCTTCCGCAATCTTCTTCATGCGAACTTCTGTGTATCGCATAGCTGCAGGGGAATCACCATCCATGGAGCCAAAGTTACCCTGACCATCAACAAGCATGTAGCGAAGTGACCATTCCTGCGCCATGCGGACCATGGTGTCATAAATGGCTGAATCGCCATGTGGATGGAGCTTGCCCATGACATTACCAACAACCCTTGCGGATTTCTTGTAGGGTCTGGTTGATGTGTTTCCCATGTCATGCATTCCGTACAGCACTCTGCGGTGTACAGGCTTGAGGCCGTCACGGACATCGGGAAGAGCTCTTGAAACAATAACCGACATCGAATAATCGATGTAAGACGATTTCATCTCCTCCTCAATGTTGATTTGAATGATATTTTCTACGTTTGCCATGTCTATGGGTATGCTTTACTGAGTAATTTTCAAAAATAGGCCTGAAAGCTCAATTTTTCCGCTAAAACACTGAGGGTTCAGCCATACTTATTCACAAAATTCTGTTGATAATTGAAATTTATCAAAAGATGCTGTCATGTCGCCTTCCTTTGGTTACTTTACAGCATGGATGAAAACTTCTCCCCCAGGGTAAAAGACGTCATTGGTTTCAGCAAAGAAGAGGCCTTAAGGCTTGGCCATGACGCAATAGGTACTGAGCATTTGGTGCTTGGATTAATCAGAGATGGTCATGGCAGTGCCATCGATCTCATCAAGTCTTCAGGTATTGACTTGGGTGAATTGAGAGACCACATCGAAGGCTTGATTGAGATAGTTGATGTTCATGGCTCGCAGCGCAAGAACATTCCCCTGACACGCATGGCAGAAAAAGCCTTGAAAACCACTTTTTTGGAGGCCAAACTTTATGCCTCATCCGTGATTCAAACTGCTCACATGTTGCTGTGCATCCTGCGCAACGACAACGATCCTGTTGCAGGGGTTTTTAAGCAGCTTGGTGTCGACTATGACATCATCAAGGCAGCCTACAGCAAAGACCTCCCAGACACGCCTTTAAGCGGGGCATCCATGGACAGGCCTTCCATGGCGAAAGAAGGCAGTCACAGCAGTGAAAGCAGCTCACGAGAGAAGTCAGAGCAGCAAAGCAAAAGCAAGTCCACTACCCCAGTTTTGGACAATTTTGGTCG
>DFSH01000055.1:16001-39746 GCA_002378565.1 Flavobacteriales bacterium UBA3442
TTGATGAATGAGCTTGAAAAACATGATGACATCATTCTTTTCATTGATGAATTGCACACCATCGTCGGTGCTGGCGGATCCACAGGCTCATTGGACGCAAGCAACATGTTCAAACCTGCACTGGCTCATGGAGAAATTCAGTGCATTGGCGCTACGACCTTGGATGAATACAGGCAATACATTGAAAAAGATGGTGCCTTGGAGCGTCGCTTTCAAAAGGTCATCGTTGACCCGACATCGGCCGCGGAAACCCTCATGATTCTTGAAAACATCAAGGGTAAATACGAAAATCACCACGGTGTGACATACAGCCAGGAAGCCCTTGAAGCCTGTGTCCACCTCACTACACGCTATGTCTCTGACAGACACCACCCTGACAAGGCCATAGATGCGTTGGATGAGGCAGGGAGCCGTGTGCATTTGAAAAACATTGTTGTTCCCAAGGATGTAGAAGCGCTTGAAGCGTCTTTGGAGGTGATACGGCAGCAAAAGGTAGACACTGTGCGCAACCAGCGCTATGAAGAGGCAGCTAAATTGCGGGATGACGAGCAGCAAATTGTTGCTGAGCTTTCTAAAGCGCAATCCGTATGGGATGCGCACAGCATAACCCATCGACAGACTGTGACTGAAGCTAACATTGCTGAAGTGGTATCCATGATGACTGGTATTCCGGTATCCAAGGTTGCCAAACAAGAATTGCTCAAGCTCTCCCAAATGACGGATGACATCAAGGCAAACATCGTCGGGCAAGATGAAGCTGTTAAATTGGTTGTTCGGGCTATTCAGCGCAATCGGTCTGGGATCAAGGATCCCAATAAACCCATTGGTTCTTTTATTTTCTTAGGACCCACAGGTGTTGGTAAAACCCAATTGGCCAAAGAAATAGCCGTTCAGCTGTTTGACTCAGCTGATTCATTGATTCGCATTGACATGAGTGAGTACATGGAGAAATTCTCCATTTCACGGCTGATTGGCTCCCCTCCTGGCTATGTCGGCCATGAAGAAGGTGGTCAGCTCACGGAGAAGGTCAGAAGAAAGCCTTATGCTGTTGTTCTTTTTGATGAAGTAGAAAAAGCACACCCTGACGTGTTCAATTTGCTCTTGCAAGCTTTGGATGATGGTCACATGACAGACAGCCTTGGTCGCAAGGTGAATTTCAAGAACACCCTTATCATTATGACGTCTAACATCGGATCCAGGCAGCTGAAAGACTTTGGTGATGGTGTTGGCTTTGGTACACAGACCCGAGACAATCACGCTGATGACATCGCTAAAGGTGTGATTGAGTCAGCATTGAAAAAGGCTTTTGCCCCTGAATTTCTCAATCGCATTGATGATGTTGTAATTTTCAATTCCCTCAAGCCAAAAGACTTGTCTGCTATTGTTCGCATCGAAGTCGCTACCCTGCTTGAGCGCATGAAAAGCATTCATTACCATGTTGACATCAATCAAGCAGCCATCGATTTCATTGCTAAAAAGGGACATGACCCTAAGTACGGCGCCAGACCGTTGGCTCGTGCTGTACAGAAATACGTGGAAGACCCATTGGCGGAGGCCATTGTTAATGGAAAGGTGAAAGAGGGTGACAACATCCGTTTCACGTGGAAAAGCGGTGATGACAAACTGACATTGAAGGTGGTCAAAGGAAAGAAAAAAGTCCAAAAAGCGCCGACGACAAATGCTTTAGATGCAGATGTGGTTGATCAGGATGACAGCTCACAAGAGCAAGCTCTACAGGGCCATTAATCCTTTGATATGACTAGCTTTCTCATAATATGTGATTACCTCACCCGCGTCATGGACTCTGGTTTTAATCGTAATACTCACGTAGTTGCCATTGCTAGAATCACGCATAACCAAGTCCGATATCTCACCTTGAAATAAGCCTTTGACCTCTGCAATGGTCGATGCATCAGAGGGGCAAATGAACTTGAACATATAAACTGAAGGCCAGGCATTGTTCTCATTGAGCAAATCGCGAAATTGGGAAGGTTCCATGGCCGCAAAGAAACGAAAGAATGCACATCAAACGCATTGTCCTAACCGGGGCCCCCTGTACAGGTAAAACTGCCGTGATCAATCAACTTGAATCCATGGGGCATGCTGTCATGCCAGAAATCTCTAGAGATTACATCACGAAGGATGGCTTATCACTCGGCGGGGAGGATCCAGCAAAAAACTTGATTCCCTTTTCAGCACAAATTTGGCAACGACGTTCTGAGCAATACCATTCAGTCAAAGACTTGGTAGGTAATGTCTACTTTGATCGTTCATTGATGGATGTCATTGCCTACATGCATGTTGGAAAAAAAGAAGTCAATGCTGATTTCAACCCCAAGGACTTCCCTTACCATCCAACTGTGTTCATTTTTCCGCCATGGGAGGAGATTTATGCATTGGACAATGAGCGCTGGGAGCCATTTGCCACCAGCCTAGACGTGCACGATGCGATGGTTAAGACTTACTCGGAAAATGGTTACCACTTGATTGAGGTTCCGCGCTTATCTGTTGAATCACGTTGCCAATTCATCATCGATGCAAGTAAGCCCTGACATACTGAGAGGCATATTGTCTGATGTCTGGGGCTATGATGACTTCAAACCACAGCAGATGGACATCATATCGATGGTTACATCGGGTAAAGATGTGGTGGCATTGCTGCCAACAGGCGGAGGTAAGTCCATCTGCTTTCAAGTGCCGGGTCTTGCCTTAGGTGGTTTGACTGTGGTCATATCGCCACTGATCTCATTGATTGAAGACCAAGTAAAGCAACTCAAGGACCGTGGCATATCAGCCCATGCCTTTGTCGGCGAGATGAGCGCTTCGGCCTTTTATCAGGTGCTAGACATGGCACAAGCTGGCAGCATCAAATTCCTCTACCTGTCACCAGAACGCGCAACATCCAAGCGTTTCCTTGAGCGGTTACCCCACCTTGGTGTCACCCTGCTTGCTATTGATGAAGCGCATTGCGTGAGTCAATGGGGGCATGACTTCAGGCCTAGCTACCAGCGATTGACATCCCTGAGAAATCGCCTAGCTGAGCAGCCCTGCATCGCTTTAACGGCATCTGCAACACCCATGGTACTGAAGGATTTGCAGTCATCCTTAGGTATGGACAAGGCAACCTGCTTTAGGGCCTCATTTGAAAGACCCAACCTCCTGCTCAATGTCTCCAAGGTTCCTTCTCGAGGTCAGGCCCTTGTGGAAAGGATTGCTAGCTCAAGTGGTCGGCAGATTGTGTATTGCAGAAGCCGCAGGCAAGTCACTGCCTGGACTCAAACCTTGAATGCATCCGGCCACAAGGCGCTTCCTTACCATGCAGGCTTGTCCGCTGAGGTCAGGCGTGACCACCAGGCTAAATGGCAAGAGGGCTCACACCCTGCCATGGTAGCAACCACGGCATTTGGAATGGGAATCGATCAACCGGACGTAAGGCTTGTGGTTCACTTGGATTGGCCAGAAAGCCTGGAAGGCTATTACCAAGAAATTGGTCGTGCAGGCAGGGATGGGAGGCCCTCTGAGTCTTTGTTACTGATGGATAAGCAAAGTAAATCCCTGCACGTGAAGCGGCAAGGCCTTACAACCGTCGAGTGGGAAGAAGCCATGGCTGTTTATCATTGTTTGGCTTCAAGCTCTCTCATTGGGCAAGGAGATGGCATGGGGAATCGGTACTCATTGGATTTGAGTCATGTACAACAAGCGAGCGGCTTGAATCGCAGCAAAGTCATGCTAGCGTTGTTGCTTTTTGAACGGGAGGGTCTGATGCTGCTGGACGAGCACTGGCAATCACAGCCCATGGTTAAACTGCTAGTTCAGGCAGGGGCACTGGTTCGTTTGGCAGAAGAATTCCCTGCACAGAAAGATCTACTGTACGCAGTATCCAGGGGTATTCCCGGCATTGCTCAAAACCACAGACCCATTCAACTTGCTTCGCTTGCAACCACTTTGCAGCGCAGCCAGGAATCTGTCATGATGGGGTTGATAGCGTTGCATGATCGAGGCATCATTGATTATGAGCCAGATGACGCAAAATACTATGTCAAATGGCTCCATGGCAGAAGCCCCATAGGACACCTCCCCTTGTCAAAGTCCTTGTTGATGTCACAAAACAGCATCAAGAGACAGCGCCACGATTCTGTCACTGGGTTTTTTAGTCAGCACACAACTTGCCGATTCAACCTACTGCTGAGGTATTTTGGCGAAAAGCCCAATAAGCCATGCGGTCACTGCGATCCATGCTTAACGGAGTCATCACGCTCAAGCATGGTCATCCAAACGGATATCCTGCAATTGTTGTCAGCTAAAGCACTCACAGGCAATGCCATCATTGCTACAATGAGTGATGTTGAAGTTGCTGTCAAAGAAGCGTTGATTGCTGGACTTGAGCGACATTTGTGGCTTGTGAACGATAAAGGCTTTTATTCCCTCCCATGACTAAGGTTGTTTTCTTTGGAACCCCAGATTTCGCAATACCTGCATTGCAAGGGCTGATTGATGCGCCACACATCCAGATTCAGGCCATTGTGACTGCGCAGGACAAGCCTGCTGGCCGTGGAAGGTCAATCAGGTCAAGTGCCGTGAGCGAGGCTGCTGATAGAGCAAGCATCCGATGCCTGAAGCCAGAATTGCTGACTGATCCCGCCTTCCTTGACTCATTGGAGGATTTCAATGCTGACTTGTTTGTTGTGATTGCATTCCGAAAGCTGCCTGATATCCTCTGGCAAATGCCAAAGCACGGCACTTTCAATTTACATGCATCCCTCCTGCCTGAGTTGCGCGGCGCTGCCCCAATCCATTGGGCAATAGCTCACGGATTGAAATCAACGGGAATGACTGCTTTTTTCATCAATGACCGCATCGATACCGGAGATATCATTGATCAGCAACATATTGCAATTCAGGTGGATGAAACGCTTGGAAGCCTCTATCAACGGCTGAGTAATCTGAGCCAAAAGCTCACATTGTCTACAATTGAAGGTATTATGACAGGTCAAATTACAGCCTATAAGCAAGCACAAAAAGCTCAACACCCACAGGCACCAAAGATTGGCCCAAGCTTCCAACAATTGGATAACATGGGGGGTGTTCAATCCATACACAACCGGATTAGGGCATGTGACCCTTCCCCAGGTGCATCCCTCATGTGGCCGGTTGATAACTCATTAAAGGTCAAGCTATTTAGTTCGTCATTCCATGGCGACGATGCCAGGAAATCCGAAGCTATATCATGGGAATTTTCGAAAGAAAGCCTGCGAATAACTGGCCCAGATGGTTGCTGTGAAATTGGCGAAATCCAGTACCCAGGAAAGCGTAAAATGGCAGTATCAGACTTCCTTCGAGGGATGCCAATTCAAGGCAACTTTCCATTAGTTTAAAAAAAAAATCCTGAAAGCCTTTGTCATACTCAAGATTCCTGTATATTTGAGTGAACATGAAACGTTTTTAATCTAATTCATTAACTGATGAACAAAGCACAACTAATCGACGCCATCGCATCTGATGCTGGCATTTCTAAAGCCCAAGCCAAATCAGCTCTGGACTCATTCACCAACAACGTTGGCAGCTCTCTTGCTGGCGGCGGGAAGGTTTCCCTTGTTGGATTTGGTACATTCTCTGTGTCACACCGTGCCGCACGCACTGGTCGTAACCCACAAACTGGCGCATCTATTCAGATCGCTGCTAAGAATGTTGCCAAGTTCAAAGCTGGTTCTGATCTTTCGGGCAAGCTTTAGGAGACGACACGCGAAATCACCTTTATCGCAAACAGAAAGCCGCCCAGTGGGCGGCTTTTTTATGCTATGAATGGCAACAACTTAGCCTTTAAACATCAGCTAAATCATAAATCTTTTCAATGATCTCAACCACCTTCAGTCCCTCAAGGGCGTTGGTTGTCACGGAACCTTGTCCGCTAAGCACTTCCATTACATTGTCATAAACAAAGCTGTGATTGGCTGCTGACCCCTTGTATGCGCCGTAGTTGTTAGGCGGGTTGGATGGCGGCAAGGCAGGCATCTCATAATCCTTCACATGGCAATGAACAACTTCATTCATGTATTGCCCTGCAATTTTGATGGATCCATTTTCAGCAATGATGGTCATGCTGCTTTCAAGGTTGGCATCCCACACTGATGTGGAGTAATTCAATGACCCCACCCCTTTCTGAGACAGCATATTGAAATGCACCATACCCGAGTCTTCAAAATCGATGAGGCCTTCGTGATTGAAGTTGGAGCAATGAACGCCAAGCGGCTCGATGTCGCCAAATAGCCAATACAACATATCAATGAAATGGCTGAATTGGGTGAACAAAGTGCCTCCATCAAGGTCTTTGCTTCCATGCCAGTCCCCTCCTTTGTAATAGCGCTCATCCCGATTCCAGAAACAATCAACATGAACTTGGTAAATGGCTCCCAATTTCCCCTCATCAACCATGCCCTTGAGCCACGCGGATGGTGGTGAGTAGCGGTTTTGCATCACGCCGATGACCTGCTTGCCATGCTTGAGTGCGGCATGCAGCACCTTTTCAGCATCAGCCTTGTGTAAAGCCATGGGTTTTTCAATGATGACATGACTTCCAGCCGCAATGGCTTCAAGTGCTTGCTTAGCGTGCAAGCCATTAGGGGTCGCAATGGCCACCACATCTGGATGAATACCCGCCTCTTTCATCTGTGACAAGGATGAGAAATGCGATACAGACTCAGGGGTATTCAGGTCGTCAGACGATTTGATGTCAATGGTCGCAACAAGTTGACTTTGTGGGCTGCCCTGTATCATAGCAATGTGACGCAGACCAATGCGTCCACAGCCTATAACGGCAAAAGTCCAATTGGATGTTTTCATGGTTGAAGTCGTTTACTTGCCCAATGTTTGGCAGTTTTTGTGAAGGCAATCCTGTCATGCAGGCGACTAGCTCGCCCTTGCCAAAATTCCATATAATCTATGGTCATTGCATAACCACCCCAATGGGCTGGTCGGCTCAAAGCCTCTGCATCGTTGCCGTCCCATTGATTGAATTTAGCTTCAAGGGCTTCGCGGCTTGCTATTGGCATGGATTGATCACTGGCAATGGCTCCGGCGCGGCTGGCTTGTGGTCTGGAAAGGAAATAGGCATCGCTTGTCGCGCCATCCAGCTGCTTTACTTGTCCATGGACACGTACTTGGCTTTCCATCTGAGGCCAGAAAAAACTGGCGCAGGCATTGGGGTTTGAAGCCAAATCTTTGCCTTTCTTGGAATCGTAATTGCTGTAAAAGATCAATGAACCATCCTTGACGCCCTTCAGCAAGAGTATTCTGGCATCGGGTTTACCGTCTGTGCTGACAGTGCTTAAGGTGAAAGCTGTCATGTCCAACCCCATGGATTCCTCCCCTAAGGCAATCCAGGCTTGAAGCATGGCTATTGGATCCGCCTTTAAGGCTTGATCACCAAGTTGACTTAGGAGAAACTCCTTTCTGATGTGACTGAGTTGCATAATATTTCGCTAATTTAGGTAGGGATGAGCGACATGATAACACCTGGATGCATCTTGATTGCACACCCATTGATTGGGGATGAAAACTTTGTGCAAAGCGTCATTCTCATTGTCAGCCATGATGACGTGGACGGCAGTGTGGGGTTTGTGCTGAATCAAGAAACCGGTCTGACCTTGTCAGATGCTATGGATGGCGAGTGGCCAGAGATTCAATTGCGGAAAGGCGGGCCTATTGAGCTGGATGCTTTGTATTATTTGCACCGAAGTCCAGCATTGATTCCAAATGGACAACGTATTGATAGTCAGTTATATTGGGGTGGTGACTATCAATCTATGCATCAAGCATTGGTTTCGGGAGAGCTTCAGACCAACAACATCAAATGTTTTGTTGGCTATTCTGGCTGGGGCGTAGATCAGCTGCAACAAGAAATCAACGAAGAGTCTTGGTCAATTCTTCCCCCAAATACCGTTGATTGCCTTGATGAATGGGAGAATTTGTGGCAGCAAATGATGCTTCACCTGCCCCCAGCAGTCAGGTTATGGAAGGATAGCCCCATCTTGCCTGAGTGGAATTGATGCCTGCAAAACGGCTTCCTTCGCTATCAATGCTTGCATTAGCTCAGCCATGGTCTTCCCAAAGCGGCTTTTCCTATAAGTGCTAACTGCTTGCACGCCTTTTACAGCATTGCTAAGCCATAGCTCTTCAGCTCTTTGCAATGCGAATGGACTCACTGCCTCCTCGATAACTGTCAGCCCCAGCATTGGCGCCAGGGTGATGATTGCTTGTCGCATGGTTCCCCTCAAGGGTCCTTCTGACAAAGGAGCTGTTCGCAAAACCTTGTCTTTGCTCAAGATGAACAAGTTGGCCTGGCTGGATTCAATGGCCATTTTGTCAACATTCAATATGACGGCGTCGTCATGGTTGTTTTCCTTGGCAAACTGCATGGCTAAGACAAACAGGGCGGATTGCCCCATTTTGACGTTGCTCAGGAGCCCCTTAGCCTTGAGGTGGTCCTGGAACATGCCGAGCTCTATTCGCTTGACTGGCAATGGGTAGGGGCCATTCTCCAAGGGATCTACATGCATTGCCCACTCAATGGTTGATTCACTTGGCATGTAGCCCAATCCGCCTTGGCGCCATACAGCCAGCCTCAATCGGCATGGCATCGCGGTGTCAACACAGGCCAACAGCTCATCAGCGAGAGCGTCCGGGCTCCATGCCTGAGGGATGGACATGCGCATGATGCGCATCGAGGCCATCAATCGGAAATAATGCAGTTCCCAGAAATGGATGCCATTCGCATCCGCGACCATGGTTTCAAAGAGACTGTCGCCATACAAATGGGAACGCCTTGACAATGAAGCCGCAGCCTCACCTTCAAGGCGCTCTCCTTGGTGCCAAATTGATGGCTCTATCATGCAGTCACCTGAAAGATCTCAGCCATCCTGCTGCCTATGTGTGCAGGGGAATCGACAACATGGATTCCACACTCCCGCATGATGGCCTTTTTAGCCTGAGCGGTGTCCTCTGTCCCGCCAACAATGGCGCCAGCATGACCCATGGTGCGTCCAGCTGGCGCAGTTTCCCCAGCAATAAAGCCTACAACAGGTTTGGTACCATGGGCTTTGACCCAAAGTGCAGCTTCAGCTTCTAGCTGGCCACCAATTTCTCCAATCATGACAATGCCTTTGGTTTCAGGGTCATTCATCAACAATTCAACGGCATCCTTGGTCGTGGTACCAATGATGGGGTCTCCCCCGATGCCAATGGCTGTTGTGATGCCTAAACCCGCTTTCACAATTTGATCTGCTGCCTCATAGGTGAGGGTTCCTGACTTGGAAATAATACCTATGCTACCTTTCTTAAAAACAAAGCCAGGCATGATGCCAACCTTTGCCTCACCTGCGGTGATGACGCCCGGGCAATTGGGACCGATCAGTCGACAGGGCTTGTTGCTGATGTAATGCTTCACCTTGATCATGTCAGAAACAGGAATACCTTCCGTGATAGCGACAATCACTTCAATGCCTGCATCCGCTGCTTCCATCAAGCCATCTGCGGCAAATCGCGGAGGTACAAAAAGGATTGAGACATTGGCGCCTGTTGCCTTAACAGCTTCAGAAACAGTGTTGAACACAGGTAGACCTAGATGGATTTGCCCACCTTTACCTGGCGTGACGCCTCCAACGACTTGGGTGCCAAATGCAATCATTTGTTCCGCATGGTAGGTGCCCTCCTTACCGGTGAATCCTTGGACGATGATTTTGGAGTCTTTGTTGACGAGAACACTCATAAATAGGAATTTTTTTAACGTGACAAAAATAGGTTGGCTTCCATGCGCTGCCTAATGACAATGCATCAATCTACAATATGCATTTCTTGAATCAAACGCTCAGCGCCAGCATAGACATCTACAACCCATAAGACGTAGCGAATGTCCACCATGATGTTCCTGCATCGCTCAGGCGTGAAGTAGAAATCACTCATGGTTCCCTCCCAGATGCGATCAAAATTCAATCCAATCAATTCTCCCTTTGCATTGAAAGCAGGTGAGCCGCTGTTACCGCCAGACGTGTGGTTGGCAGCGATAAAACAAACAGGTAACTCCCCGTCTGCATTGGCATAATCGCCATAGTTTCGTGACTGAAGCAATGACAAAAAATCAGCTGGCAGGTCAAACTCATAGTCGCCAGGCGTGTACTTCTGCAAGAGACCATTAGCTGTGGTATGGGTCTGGTAGGTGACGCCATCCTTGGGAGACAGACTCAAGACTTTGCCATAAGCAACACGAAGGGTGCTGTTGGCATCTGGCGCCATGGTTGGATTAGCAAGCATGTGGTCTGCAATCCATTCACTGTAAGCTTCTTGATAGGCTTTGCTGTGTGACGCAAACGACATGCTCAGTGTGCGGTACTGCGCAATCATGTCAGGCCAAATTCCAAACAAAGCATGTGACATGGCATCATCCAAGTAGGCAATCACCTCAAGGGAATCATAAGCAGCTTGGTTGACTTCAGGCAATGACGCATAGGACTCAGTAGAGAATATCCCACCCACAAAGGCTGAGGTTTCCTTAAAATACTGCTTGACCTGTAGCGGCATGCCTCCATCTTCAACTGCTTCCCATGTAGCCAACAACTGCTTACCCATGCGGCGATCCAGTTCAGGATCAAAATTTGCATTAAAGCTCATCAAAGACTGCCAAGCCTCAGCTTCACCTTCCCCCGCATTGAAAGCCTTGTTGAGTGCCTGCACAAGCCTTGACCATTTCCCCAGTTCCCAATGCCGTAAAAATTCACCGAAATAGGTCATGGCTAGCTTGCCTTCGGAAAGTGAGTCCAAATGCGGCTCCAAAGTCATCAATAAGCGTTCAGCTGCAGCAGGATTTTCACGCAAGACATGCAGCTGCTTCTTCACCAAGCTGTCCATGCCATGTACACGTTCCATGCCTTCAATTTGTCCACGCCACTTCTTCCACCCGTTGGACACGGAGGCAAATTTGGAAGCGTAATCAATCTTCACTTGCTCATCAATGCGCATGGCGGAATCCCACACAGACAGTACGGCATCGCGCATGGCAATTCTAGCTGGCAGGATGTCATTGAGTTGCATGGCCACTTCTGCAGCTGGCAAATAGGACGTTGTGCTACCTGGGAATCCGTAGATCAAGCTGAAGTCACCATCTGCGGCACCTGCAACACTGAGGGTTAAATGCCCTGGGCTAACCAATGGCACATTGTCTTCGTGGTAGGCTGCTGGCTCACCGTTTGCATCAGCATAGATGCGGAAAAGAGAAAAGTCTCCGTTGTGGCGTGGAAAAACCCAATTGTCTGTGTCAGCACCAAATTTGCCAACCAAACTTGGCGGCGCTCCAACCAAGCGAATGTCATGGTACCGTTTGCTGGCAACCAGCATGAATTGATGACCTTGATAAATGTCGCGCACTTCAATTTTCAGGTCGGGGTGGGCTTGCTTGGCTTCATCATGGGCTGCTTGCATGATGGCTTGCGCATTGTCACCATCCTTGATCACGATGTCCTTCATGAAGACAACAAAGTCCACAAAGAGCCCCTTGTTGGGCATTTCATCAGCCAAGGTCTCTGCCCAGAACCCATCCTTTAGGTAATTGTTCTCCAATGTGGTGTGCTTCTGGATTGCGCCATAACCACAATGGTGATTGGTCAAAACTAACCCCTGATTAGAAATCACTTCTCCGGTACAAAAACCGCCAAAATGCACAATGGCATCTTTCAATGACGCATTGCTTTCATGGTAAACTGCTTCGGTAGACATGGTCATTCCTTGTGCTGACATGGCGTCAGCTTGTTGATCCAATCGTTGTGGAAGCCACATGCCTTGACCCATAAGTGAAGAAGACAAGACAAATAGCCATGCAGATAGCGGTATTTTTTTCATGCGACTAAAGTAGTCAACGCGTGTATCTTTGGCGCATGAAATTTTTGAAACTCCCCCTTTTCGCAATGGCACTGTTTGCCATGTCCTGCCAGCAAGCTGGCCTGACCGTGAATATTGACATTTCCAACCTTGAAACCTTGGCGACTGACACCACAAGTGACCCGTCACCACAAGCCATGCTTTTGATGCGTGACAGCGCCCAGTGGGACACTGTAGCAATTACCACATTGATTGGCGGACAAGGCGTCTTGCACGTTGAAATGGACCAGCCACGAGGCTTTTACCTCTTCATTGAGGACCTTGGCAACCCCTTTGCGGGGTTTGGCCAAGCAGGCAATCTAACTTTGACTGGCGATGCCGCATTAGCCAAATTTGAAGGCAGGTTAACGGGCACCCCTGAATTGACTGCCATGGCTGCCATGGATTCTGCTGAAGGGAGCTACCGAGAGATATCCCAATCTATCTCACCCTTGTACCGCGCTGCTCAAGCTGCACAGGACCAGGCAACAATGGATTCAGTGCTTGGCATTTACAACGACGCCTACGCTGTCTGGATGGACTACGTGAAGGATTTTGCCATGAATCAAGGTGCTCTCGGTGCCTATGTTGCCAACCGACATCTTTACATGGAGGACTACCCTACACTGGATTCTATTTTAGCTCAAGTACCTGAAGCCAATCTTGAAGCTAAAGCCGTTGTGGCCCTGGCTGAAAGGATTACCACACTTAAACGAATTGCTGTGGGTCAACCCTTGGTTGACCTCAATCAAAAAGACACCAGTGGCATCGACTATGCCTTGAGCGATGTTGCCATTAATCAATACCTTTTGGTTGACTTTTGGGCTTCTTGGTGTGCTCCTTGCCGTGCTCAAAACCCTGCCCTAGTAGCCGTGTACAATGATTACCACGAGAAGGGGTTTGACATCCTAGGTGTGTCATTTGATCAAAGTGCCCCTAACTGGATCAAGGCGATCAGGGAAGACCAGCTAAACTGGTTTCATATGTCTGACCTCAAAGGTTGGGGCAATAGCGCCAGCGAACTTTACGCCGTTCGATCCATACCGCAAAACTTAATGATTGGCAACGATGGAAACATTGCTGCAAAGAACTTGGACCCTGAGGCATTGCGTGCCTGGCTGGCTGAGCGTCTATGATGTTCTGATGCATGTCTCTTCCAAGCAAAACGGCGCCTTAGGGCGCCGTTTCTGTTTGCGAAAATTGTTGGAATCAGGTCAACAGCCCACCGTCAACTTGCAGGACTTGGCCTGTGATGTAGGTAGACATATCAGAAGCTAAAAAGACACAGGCATTGGCGATATCCAAAGGCTGACCTCCCCGTTTCAACGGAATGGCGTTGCGCCAGGACTCCACGGTGTCAGCGTTCAGTGAATCTGTCATTTCTGTCTCAATGAAGCCTGGTGCTATGGCGTTGCAACGAATGCCTCTAGAACCGAGCTCCAATGCAATAGATTTGGTAAACCCAATGATGCCAGCCTTTGAGGCAGCGTAATTAGACTGTCCTGCGTTGCCTTTCACGCCTACAATGGATGACATGTTAATGATGCTGCCACTGCGCTGCTTGAGCATCAAGCGCTGCACATGCTTGGTGGTGTTGAACACCGACTTCAAGTTGACTGAAAGCACCCGATCGAAATCTTCTTCTGTCATACGCATAAGTAGGGTATCCTTTGTGATGCCTGCATTGTTAACCACGATGTCGATTTGGCCATAATGAGCCACAATGTCCTTGATCAATTGCTCTGCTTGCTCTGAGCTTGACGCATCAGACCGGAACCCTTTAGCTTCTCCACGCTTGGAAAGCTCAGCTTCAAGTGCCTCGCCTTTCTCTACACTGGATAAATACGTGAAGGCAACTTTTGCCCCTTCCGCGATAAATTGTTCAGCAATGGCTTTGCCGATGCCTTTGGATGCGCCTGTGATCAGTGCGACTTTGTTTGTCAATAAACCCATGGTTTAATATTAAGGTGATTACAAAATTAACGATTTTTGATGCCCAACTGACACCCTTAGCGCAAGCAAAGCGAGAAGCCCACCAGCAACGACATCCCAAGACCAATGCATGAAAAGCATCATTCTAGATAACCCGATGAGCATTGCAAGACAGGCCAACAGCCATTGAGCATAAGGGCGTTTCGCCCAATGGAAGGCCAGCATGCCACACATGAAAAAAGCAATGGTGGTGTGACCCGAGGGAAAAGTCCTTGCCATTGCAGTGGTTAATCCAGCAATGTCTGGCAAACCTTCCATAACTGCCCATGGCCTTTGCATTGAAGCGAATAGGGCTTTGATGATTTGTGGCATTATGGCTGCAAGAGCAAAGCCTGACCACATACGCACATCGGCCATGGCATCATTTCCTTGGTAACGCCAGAGGCTTAATAGAATCACTGGAATAGCTATGAGTCCATCACCCAAAAGGGTTACCCATTGCCAAAAATCCTCTGTAAGAGGCATGTGATGCTCCAGTAGCCAGATGCTGAGCGGAAAGGATCCGCCAACCACAATCGTGATAAGCGCCAATGCAGCTAAACTAACTGCTGACAGCAAGAAAAAGGGTTTTAAGGTGGACTTAACCACCGATATGCCTCAGCAAGGACGCAACTTGGCTTGTCCAAAGAAGCTTCATCTCCTCCACTTCATCGGACTCTACATGATCGGTGACACGCAACAAGGTGTCCCCGGTCAATTCATCCGTTTCAATTCGGAACTCAAAGGAAAAGCCACTTGGCCCTTCATCACTTTCCCACTTGAATTGGATGAAAGTGTTTTTCTTAGACTTGACAAGTTTAGCAACCTCTTCTGAGCCATCCCAAAAGAAAGAAAACGTTTCGCCACGTGAATTTACATCATCACAAAACCACTCAGATAATCCGCTGGGGGTTGATAAGCAGCTAAAGAGAATATGCTCTGAGCTACGTACGGGGAATTCAAGGTCAATGATTTCGCGATCTGACATACAAACAATTATTACAATCGCAATATAGTTGAATGATTGACTTAGCCAAATATTGGCATGATTAAGTTATTATCACATTTAATCCAAACATTCCTTGCTTGGGCTCCCCTTGATGTGTAATTTCGCGCCTCTAAAATGGCGAGGTAGCTCAGATGGTTAGAGCGCAGGATTCATAACCCTGAGGTCGGGAGTTCAATTCTCCCTCTCGCTACAAGCCCTTCAGTTGATTCTGAGGGGTTTTTTGCTGCGAGGTTATGAAGTTTTGGTTTTGACAATAACGTTATTTGCAAGAGAGGCAAAAACAGGAATTACTTACTTCTAAGCCCAATGGTTACGGCCCAAGTTGGTAAAACGCTCCCTATGGTATTTCCTATGTCTTGATTAAGTAAGGTTTGCCTTCCAAGCCCGAATTCTGCAGCTAATGACATCCTATCATTTAACCATTTCTTTCCATACATCATATTAGTGTTCGCTCCATATGAGCCACTATTGTAAAATCTAGAACGGTGCCTAGCGGTTATATAACTTCCGCTTATAGACTCTTCGTCTCCTTTAGGGCTAAGGTACAATCGTGTTCCCACCATAAAAGTAGTAACTGTGTTTCCGGGAGCGTCTATTAAACTTTGACCGTATCCACCGTCAAATAAAATTGAAGTCATGTCACTTGTTTGTATTTCAAACCCAACGGTACCAACGCCTTGAAGGAGTGATATAGGCCGAGTATGAATTTCAGTAGCTTTTTCAACTTGTCCACTCATCGTAATTGCCAAAGAGCCTATTAAAAGTGTTGCAAGAATTTTCATAATGTTTTTGTTTTATAATGCGACCTTGATTGTTTCGTTTAAGGTAAATCCATCTGTTGTATTTCCAGTCACTAAAGTAGCAATATTCTTATTTAAACTATCTCCAAACGCTCCGTCAGCTGAATTTGAAGTATCAAAATTTCCGTTATAGCCAGAAGTCGCATAGACTGTGTTTGACACAGCTTCCGGAAAAGCAGTTTGAGTCGTTAATAGTGATTGTCCCGAACTACTTATAACTTCTAAATGTAAATGGGGAGCTCTTCCCGGATACCATCCCGGATAAATACTAATAAACGAGGCATTCCCGCTTGTGTCTGTTGTCTGCCGACCTCTTAAAAAATGTTGACTGGTAAAATCTCCCTCAATTTGATTTGAATATTCTGAATAGTTGCCTTTTGCATCACAGTGCCATATGTCAACCAATACTCCGGCTAACGGAGAACAGTTATTATTAACATCTTCTACTTTAATAGTAATCATTAAAGGAATACCAACACGATCTCCTATTATATTCCCTCTTACCCAATCGGCAGGCGTCTTAATAGGAAAAGGCCCAGCCATTTCAGAAGGAGACAGAGCGCAAGCATTTGGGTCAACGACAGGCGTAATTCTATCGCACGAAGTTAAGATTGTTGGAACAGCTATCATGCCTCCTAGGCCTACTAATCCACTCTTTAAGAATTTTTTTCTATTCATGGTATTTATATTGCGTATCAATGGTTATTTGCCTTTAACCAAAGGTAAGTTGAATCAGAGCTTAGCCATACCCTCTACCTCTAGCTTCTTAACCTATGAGCCTCCTCTCAGACAGGTTTACAATGCTTGAACGGGACTACGCCCCATCAGCTGCTGAAGTGTCGTCATAGCGGGAGACAGCTTACTTCTTTCTCTTAGGCCCTCTGGTGAGTGGCTTTTTGTGCTTTTTTGCCCTATTCATCTTTATTTTTTCACCACCGCCCAGGTTGAATGTTTTCTTGTTCTTGTCTTTTTTCTCGTGAAAGGCTGGCCCTGGCTTGTCTGACATAATATTCTTAGTGAGTCTTGTTGGACTTAAGTGCAAGATTACGGATTTTGAAACTCCCTTGGGGTCCCGAGATGCTCTCTTTCCATTACATGCCAGCTGAAAGTTACTTATTGTAATTTCGGGCATGAAGGCTCCGGACTCAAGTCCCAAATCATAACAGAGCAACAATCCAACAACGACTGTTATTAACTCTTTACACAGCAACAATGAAACATACGCACAAGCTAGAGGGGATGACTTGCAACAACTGCAAGGCTTCGGTAGAGAAATACTTAAACGACTTGGAACACATCACCAATGTTTCTGCCAATCTTGAAAAAGGAGAAGTTGAAGTAACAATGGATAAACCTATTGCAACTAACGTGCTTCAAAAAGCCTTGCCAGAAAAATACCAATTGTCAGAAAAGAATGAGGAAAGCGTGTTTACCTCTGCTAACACATCAACAATGCCTCTGGCTGAAGACAAAACCAAACTAGAGCAATTAAAACCCTTATTACTCATCATCTTTTACCTAACTGCAGCAAGTGCATTGCTCCATTACAAAGACTGGTCTTGGAATGAATTCATGCTTGACTTCATGGGGCTATTTTATATTGTGTTTGGTTTCTTTAAGATGCTCGATTTGAAAGGATTCCCAGACTCTTTCAGGATGTACGACCCATTGGCGAAACGCCTGCCCATTTATGGATGGGCTTACCCTTTTATAGAAACAGCTTTAGGGCTAATGTTCTTGATGCGCTTTGAAGTGGGCATCGCTTTAATAAGCACACTCTTTGTTTTAGGGATTACAAGCATCGGTGTCACTCAAACACTGATTGATAAAAAATCTATTCGTTGCGCTTGTTTAGGCACCGCTTTAAAGCTCCCAATGACAGAAGCAACACTCATAGAAAACACTGTCATGATTGCAATGGCCTTGCTGATGTTGATCAACTAAAACAGAGAAAAGAATGAACCCTTTACACGGAGTAAAGCTCCTAAACATCATAGAGGCATTGGAAGCACACTATGGATGGGAAGAACTTGGATCCCGTATTCCGGTGCGTTGTTTCATTTTTGAACCTTCTGTGAAATCAAGTCTTAAATTTTTGCGCAGAACCCCATGGGCCAGAGATAAGGTAGAGCAACTTTTCTTGCGCACTTTTCCAAGCGGAAAGGTAAATCTACATGGGGCTAGCCCTGATTGATGCTTTCTTCATTCACGTAAAAATTTATGGTAAATTCAATCAAGGAAATTCATGAAATGGACGCAAAAAAAACACTAGTACTGGGGGCATCTACAAATCCGTCGAGGTATTCAAATATGGCAGTTTTGAAATTGCTAAATCACGGGCACGAGGTGGTTCCTGTTGGAATAAAGAAGGGTAAAATAGGAGGTATTGAAATACTTTCCAAAGAAGATAAAACAGCTGGAATTGAAACTGTTACGTTATATTTAGGGCCGAAAAACCAACCACAGTATTACGATTACATACTGGACTTGAAGCCAAGCCGGGTTATTTTCAACCCTGGTACGATTAACCCTGAATTCATGAAGCAATTGGCAGATGAAGGCGTCGAAGTAGTAGACGCTTGCACCCTAGTGATGCTTTCAGTAAATACGTATTAGTTCAACGTTATGTTGAAGCGTTAAGCCTTCTTCAATCGCTTTTCTGCTCTTTTCTCCTTTAGCGTTTTAGTAGCAACTTTTTTAGTGCTTTTCTTTGCGTCTTTACCTTTTCCCACAACAGTAACTTTTAAATGTTATTAATGTTTCTATCTCCAATGTATCAGTATGAAGATAGGTAAATTTTATTCGTTTTTCCGTTTTTATGATACCTGTTCTGCTACCTTCTTTTAGACCGACCCCTCCCCTTCACAACAGCCTTACCACGGCGCTTTGCGTCAACGGGTTTAACATGAGTTTTTGACCGAGACCTTGATGGCGAAGCATTGCTATGCTTCGTTGTTGATCCGGATGGTGGTTTGGGTGTTTTTTTCCCTTGTTTGCCCTTAACCTCTGATGACGATTCCTCCATTGCCTTAGTCATGCCAGACATTTCCTTCTCACTGAGTTCACGCCATTCACCAACAGGCAAGTTACCTAAGGCGACATGCATGATACGAACCCGCTCCAAGGTCCTCACCTGGTAACCAACAAACTCACACATGCGCCGGATTTGTCGGTTCAGCCCCTGTATCAGGGTGATGCGGAAGACCATGGGGCCTTCCTTGACGATGAGACATTTTTTGGTATGTGTACCAAGCATTGGCACGCCTTGAGACATGGCCTTGATGGCCTCATCGGTTAAAGCCTTATCAACAGTCACCACATACTCCTTTTCATGCTTGTTACCTGCACGAAGTATTTTATTCACAGCATCACCATCATTGGTTAGGAAAATCAAGCCTTGTGAGTCCTTATCAAGGCGACCAATCGGAAAAATCCGTTGAGGGTGGTTCACATGGTCTACCATATTACCCTTCACAGATGTCTCCGTTGTGCTTGTGATGCCTACCGGTTTATTCAGCATGATGAAAACAGGTAGAATGGGTCCCTGAGCAATGATTTCAAAACCGCTAACAAGTACCGTTTGTCCAGCCTTCACCATGTCGCCAATCTTTGCCTTACGGCCATTGATCTTAACCATGCCTTTTTGGATGTACTCATCTGCCTTTCTTCGGCTACAGAAACCGCTGTCGCTGATGCACTTATTCAATCGTATGCTTGGTGACCACTGACTCATGAGACAAAGATAGCTTTCAAATCAGGCGAACCTCAAGCGCTGAGCAAGCTTCGCAGCTACTGCGGCACCAAGAAAGGGGCCAGCAACATAAACGGCAATGGATTGGGGCCACGACGACCCAGCCAGGGCCATGTCGCGCCAACCAGCAATGTATGCAACCAACCTCGGACCAAGGTCCCTTGCTGGATTGATGCCTGCCTGCGTGTAGGGTGCCAACACCATGATGATTGAACTGACAGCTAGACCAATCAACATGGATTGCGACAAAGACAGCTTCCCTCCGCCCCTGGTGATCCACAGAATAGCCATCACCAAGGCAAAGGTCCCCATGGCTTCAGCTAGCATGGCTCCAATCCAGTCGATCTGAACTTGGTCAGCATAGCTTGGGTTTGGGAAAAACTCTCCAAACATCAGCGATGGCTCTTGGTAGGACGCATGGCCCTGCATCATCAGAAACAAGCAAATACCAGCGAGCACAGCCCCCATTAACTGACTGAGCATCAAAGGCAGTAGTTGTTTAATTGGGTACTTGTTCAATACCACCATGGCAAGACTGACCGCGGGGTTCAGGTGTGCATGGGATCGGGTCTTGCTGATTTCAATGGCCAATGTCACACCCATTCCCCACATGGCAGCTACTTGAAACAAGCTTGTGTAAGAATCAAACAACACCGCCATGGTTACCGTACCGCAACCAATCAAGACCAAGACAAAGGTGCCTAAGGCTTCAATCAAATAGGACGATCTCATGAGAGCTGGTAGGTATCAACCAGGGTCTGACAATAGGCCTTGATGTCATCACGCACAGCCCTAAATTCAACAAGAACACTTACCTCTGAGCCAATTGCAGACGCAGGATCAGTGAAGCTGTGTTGTAAACGAAGAGCCTCTGTCGCGACCATGGGACAGGATTCTTTTGCATGATCACAAACCGTCACCAATACATCCAGTGACGACAAGTCTACCTGGTCAATCACTGTGGACCGATGACCAGACATGGCAATACCCACCTCCTCCATCACCTTGACAGCATAGGGATTCAGGCCGTGAGCCTCTAGGCCTGCACTCTCTACGACAACTTGAGGTCCAGACAAAGACCTTAGCCATGCCTCGGCCATTTGGCTTCTGCAGCTATTGCCTGTGCATAAAAAAAGCCAATTCTTCATACCAATTAATGATTAAACCTATTACCAGCAAAAGCTATCTTGCAACCATGAAATCTGCCGATGTAGCCACCTTGAATGGCGTTGACCTCCTGTCTATGAAGCGGGAGGCTGGGCTCAGGGATATGGCCATTTTGACTGGCCCACAAATTCATTGGGTGAACGATATATCGACGTCTACCGATGAGCGCTATGCCAACCTCCACGGGCTTGCTTTTGCTGTATTGTACAAGCGATTCAAGCATCTGACGTCAATGGAGTCAAGATGAGGGCTTGCTCATGAACAGCGGTCGATGAGACATCATTGCCTGCACTTCTTTGCCAATGCTTTGAAGGGCTGATTCATCCTCTATCTGCATCAATGCACGGTCAATGAGATCAACCACCTTTACCATGTCTTCTTCTTTCAATCCACGGGTTGTCAATGCGGGGCTTCCTAAACGAATACCGCTGGTTACAAATGGCGATTTATCGTCAAATGGCACCATGTTTTTGTTGACTGTGATGTCCGCAATAACCAAGGCTTTTTCTGCAGCCTTGCCTGTGATTCCCTTGTTCCGCAAATCCACAAGCACCATGTGGTTGTCTGAGCCGCCTGACACAATGTGGTAACCACGTTTGATCAGTTCATCAGACATGACCTTTGCGTTCTTTTGCACTTGAAGCATATAATGAAAATAATCATCACTCAAGGCTTCGCCAAAAGCAACCGCCTTGCCAGCAATTACATGCTCCAATGGCCCGCCCTGAATGCCTGGAAAGACAGCCATATTCAACAAGTGAGACATCATTCGAGTCTCCCCTTTTGGGCTCTTCAAACCAAAAGGGTTCTCAAAATCTTCTCCCATCATGATCATCCCTCCACGAGGGCCTCTTAATGTTTTGTGAGTCGTTGTCGTCACGATATGACAGTGCGGCATAGGGTCGTTCATCAAGCCCCTGGCAATCAAGCCTGCAGGGTGACTAATGTCTGCCAACAACAAGGCGCCAACAGCATCTGCAATGGCGCGAAACGCCGTGTAATCCATGTCACGAGAGTACGCAGAAGCACCACAGATGATCAAGTCAGGCTTTTCCCGTTGAGCAATGTCCATGATGACATCGTAATCAAACTGGCCAGTTGACTCCTCAAGTCCATAAAAACAGGTTTGGTAGGTCTTGCCAGAAAAACTGACAGGGGAACCATGAGTCAGGTGACCGCCATGAGACAAATCAAAGCCCATGATCTTGTCTCCCGGCTTCAAGCAGGCCAAGTAGACAGCTGCATTGGCTTGAGACCCACTGTGAGGCTGTACGTTAACATAAGCTGCATTGAACAATTCAGCGGCCCTTGCGCGAGCCAGGTCCTCCACCTTGTCAACAATTTCACAGCCACCATAGTAGCGCCTGCCTGGGTAACCTTCAGCGTATTTGTTGGTTAACACTGAGCCAACAGCTTCCATCACATCAGGGCTGGTGAAGTTTTCTGAAGCAATAAGTTCCAAGCCTTGAACCTGGCGTTGTCGTTCATCTTCAATCAAAGAAAATAGGGCGTTATCTCTAGACATGGTATGCATTCAAATAGGTGATGATGTGAAGCAACAGCCGCTTCATCGGAACGAAAATACGCTCAGTCAAAAACAAAAACCTCATCCATAGCAATAGTTTATCAACTTTTTTACCTTTGAATGAGCAGGCTATAATCTACTAACTTAAAAAAATAGCTAAACACCTGTTACCTGCATTCATTCGTCATCGAATCACCTACAATGCGGGGTTAAAAGTCTAAATTTATGCCCGTGAATAGTGCGGGATGCTATCGGCAACAACGCATGTTGGGGTAACTTGCAGTTTACAAGTACAACCATCAAACACCTGTCCGATGCTGCAGAGTTTTTTACCTATCCCTTCCCATTCTGATTTTCCCTTGGGGAATATCCCCTTTGGCTCCGTCACACGATCAGGTGGCGTGGAGGTTTGTGCGAGCCGTATTGGCGATCAAGTCATCGACTTATCCGCACTGCAGCAGTTGGGCTATTTTGACGCATTAGACTTGCCAAATGGCCTTTTCAATCAGGCCCTACTGAATGACTTCATTGCCATGGGACAACCAACTTGGCGTGCGGTTAGATCAAGATTGCAGGCGCTATTCAGTGCTGGGTCAGCACTTGAAGGTTCAAATCACATGCATGAGATTGTGCTTGCCTTGACTGATGTCGATGTCAACCTACCCATTCACATCCCTGACTACACTGATTTTTACTCATCCATTGAGCATGCCACCAATGTTGGCACCATGTTCAGGGATCCAAACAATGCTTTGCTTCCCAATTGGCTACACATTCCCGTTGGCTACCATGGCAGAAGTTCAACCATTATGCCTTCAGGAACACCCATTCACCGGCCTAACGGCCAACGCAAAGCACCGTCCGATGACAAGCCAACCTTTGGCCCATCCATTAAGGTTGATTTTGAGTTAGAAATTGCCTTCATCACAGGGTCTGGACCTACTGGTGGCTCAAGCATTGCTGTTGATCAAGCTGAATCTCACATTTTTGGATTGACCTTGTTCAATGACTGGTCTGCACGTGACATCCAGCAATGGGAATACGTGCCACTGGGACCTTTCCTTGCAAAAAACTTTGCCTCCAGTATGTCACCATGGATTGTGACATTAGATGCCCTAGCGCCCTTCCGAACCCCCGCGCCATCACAGGATGACGTTCAGCCCCTTCCCTACTTACAGCAAGATCGCTCAGCATGCAATTTGGACATCCAACTGGATGTGAGCATAACACCTGAAAAGGGTCAAGCCACACAGGTAAGCACAAGCAATTTCAAATACATGTATTGGAGCATGGCGCAACAATTGGCGCATCACAGCATCAATGGTTGCTTGATCCAGGCAGGTGACACCATGGCATCCGGAACCATATCAGGCAAAGACAAAGGCTCATATGGCAGCATGCTTGAGCTGAGTTGGAATGGCACAGAACCCATTGCAATGAAAGGTGGCGGTCAACGATCCTTCATTGAAGACGGTGACACCGTAACCATGACTGGGCACGCAGAAAAAGCAGGTCTTCGCATCGGATTTGGCGAGGTTAGTGCTAAATTGTTACCAGCTCAACCATGGAACGACCTGACTACAAAAAAGTAACCCAAAACAAGCTGCGAAGCTTGTTG
>DFSH01000055.1:40037-42566 GCA_002378565.1 Flavobacteriales bacterium UBA3442
AGCCTTCAGGATGGCTGACGACGCCCACCAAGGCGTGAAAAGAAAAACAGGTGAGCCCTATATCCTGCACCCCCTAGAGGTCGCCTTGATTGTCGCGCGCGACATTGGCCTAGGCCCTCAATCCATTGCTGCCGCCCTCTTGCATGACGTGATTGAAGACTCCGACATCACGTCGAAGCAGTTGGCTGATTTGTTTGGGGATGACATTGCTCAGATGGTTATTGGGTTAACCAAAATCCAAGGCGTCTTTGACAATCAGGCAACATCCATGCAGTCTGAGAATTTCAAGAAGCTTTTGATGAGTATTTCTGATGACGTTCGCGTGATCATAATCAAGATGGCTGATCGCTTGCACAACATGAGAACGCTTGAAGGCATGCCCTTTCACAAGCAGCTAAAAATTGCTTCAGAAACTTTGTACATATTCGCCCCCTTGGCACACCGAATGGGGCTGTACAACATCAAACAAGAGTTTGAAGACTTGGGCTTGAAATACACTGAGCCTGATGTGTATGAAGAACTTGAAGAAAAGTTGGACCACTCTAGAGCTCACGACCAGCTGTATCTCAAGCGGTTCACAAACAACATTGACTCCTTACTCAGGTCAGAGCACCTAAAATTTCAGATCAAACGGCGAAACAAAGGGGTTTTCTCCATTCGGCGAAAAATGTTGAATCAACACATTGGTTTTGACGAAGTCTACGACAAATTCGCCATTCGAATCATCATTGAGTCAACAGTGAAAAAGGAAAAAATTGATTGTTGGCAGGCTTACTCATTGATAACCAGTGTCTTCAGGCCTAATCCTCGCCGCCTGCGTGACTGGATTACCACACCAAAGGCCAATGGCTATGAGTCTTTACATATCACCGTCATGGGGCCTGAGGGGCAATGGATTGAAGTGCAAATCCGATCCAAACGCATGGATGACGCTGCTGAACAAGGCTATGCAGCCCATTGGCGATACAAAGAGGACGCAAGTGACAGCCCAGCATTGGATATTTGGGTTAACTCAATCCGGCAGGCCATTGAAGGCCAGAGCGAATCTGCCATTGAATTTGTAGATCAGTTCAAATTGCAACTATTCACTGAGGAGATTTTTGTTTTCACCCCACGCGGACAAATGCTCACCCTCCCAAAGCATGCAAGTCCGATAGACATGGCCTTTGATATTCACTCGGACATAGGGATGCACGTACTTGGGGCAAAAGTGAATGGCCAGCTTGTGCCATTGAGCCATAAGCTCACCTCGGGCGACCAAGTGTTCATTATTACCGCTGACAAGCAGCATCCCAGTGAGGAATGGTTAGAATGGGTAAAAACCCCGAAGGCTCAATCCAAAATCAAAACCTACCTCAAAGATCTGGACAAAAAGTCTTCAGATAGAGGCCAGCGTATGGTTGAGCGCATGGCAGCTAAGTCAAAATTTGAACTCAATCAGAGTAATTCACAGAAAATGGTCAACTATTTTTCCGTCAAGAACCAGCAGGAAGTCTTCCTTAGATTTGGTTCTGGTGAGTACTCAAGTCATGATTTCAGAGGATTTATACAAGACCAAACCGGTGGATTCTACAAGAATCTACTTCGTCGTTTCAAACCCAAAATCAACCTACCCATCCTGCCAGAGGATGCAAAACGCATCGTTTTTGGCCCTGACGAAGTCGTTCTTGCACATCAAATGGCTCCTTGTTGTTCCCCTATTTCTGGCGATAACATCTTTGGCTACATCATCCGAGATGGCATTGTTGTGCATCGCGTTGACTGCAAGCAAGCGATTGAACTTCAAGGTCAATTTGCAGACCGGATCCTGGTGGCAAAATGGGCGACAGGAAATAAGAAAAAATTCAATGCAACCCTCACTTTCAGTGGCGGCGACAGGCTGGGATTGATTCATGAGGTCACCAAGCTGTTGTCCAATGAGTTAAATGTTGATATCAGATCCTTTCATATCGATGCCGCAGAAGGTGTTTTCCATGGCAGCATAGCACTCAGGGTATTGGACCAAACCCATCTGAGCTCATTGGCTCAACGAATCAGAGCCATTCAAGGTGTCACTGAAGTAACTCGCGCCATCAAACAGCCCATTTATCAGAGTTCTAGCCTTTAGGGCATGCCAAGGTATTTGTGGGTCTGAAGCGAGAGCTTCCATTCAGGATGAGCCTCTAGGTGTGCAATTATTGATGGCAAAATTGTCTCACGCTTGCTCCACTCAGGCTGCAAATACAGCACGCAGTCTTCATTCACTTTATCTGCATGCGCTTGAGCCCATTGCAAATCATGGGCATTGTGAATGATGACCTTCAATTCATCAGCTAAGGTGTGCCAAACAGGTATCGCTGGCATGGTTTTCTTTGGTGACAGGCAAACCCAGTCCCATGTCCCGCTGTGTGGGTATGCACCTGAGGTCTCTAAATGGGTTCGGATGGATCGGTTATTGAGCCCATTTGTTAGGTTACCCATGTCCCACATCATGGGCTCGCCACCAGTAATCACAGCGACTTGATCATGCTCTGCAGGTAAATCGATGAC
>DFSH01000076.1 GCA_002378565.1 Flavobacteriales bacterium UBA3442
GACCAATCAAGGCTGGTAATTCCCATCAGGTAGCACCGTGGGGAGGTGGTATTGGCTGTTGCTAAGCAATTGGTAGACGGCACTGTCACCTTGCTGCACCTTTGCTAAGGTGTTCAAGGTCCATTCATGTTGGATGTCATCCAAGCGATGTGCCTGTGCACCCAGCATCGAGGTCAAAGCCCAATAGCAATACTCTGTGGCCATGCAACCGTAATCACAGGTGACATCGTCATAGGTATACCAAGCATCAGATGGGTAGTTGCTTGGAATGCTTGTGAAATGACCGCCTCGAGCCACATCCATGGCCAAGCATAACTCGCTTGAACTTTCATTGAAAGCAGAGGGGTAGGCATAAGCATAGCCTGCATGGCTAATCAGGTGAAACACTTCTTCCAGGGTGGCATCAAAGGGGCCTTGCAGCCCACCCGTCACAAAGCCTGGATGGATTTCATTGTTGCCAAGGTCCTGTGCCCCAGGCCCATTAATTTGAAACTGATTCGTCCATAGAACCATGGCTGCTGATTGGTTGATCATGGCTGCCAGGACAAGGGGGTTATCCACCACTGAGTCGGCGTTGTTATCAAGGTATTGTGCTAAGACATGGGCAGTGTGTAGGAGGTTGACGTCCTCAACGCCCTTTACGGCATAGACGGGAATCCCATAGACCACAATTTTTCGATTGAAGCCTCTGTAGGTGTTGTCATTGTTGGCAACAATGGTGAATACCGGATCATTACCAGGGTCAATGGGGCCTTGCTTGACGCAAGCAATGGAAAGTGCCAGCAGCAATAAGATGGTTTGTTTCACTCCCGTAAGGTAGTCATGTGGTAGACCATATTCCTGGCTGACATGCATCGTGCCATGCCTTAATTAAACCAATGGGGTTGCACGTTGTCTAATAGCTATGAATACTAAACTATTTTCTATGAATAACTGGCTCAAGATCCATTCGATTCATGGCCTTTATGCCTTGATGTTTATCACCCTCATAGCTGGCTGCAGAAAGGCCAATGACTGTGACTCCGATCAGATTGATCAAAGCCGTGGCGCTTGTGACGTGACACTGACAGAGGCTTCAAGCTTTGTCATGACAACCAATGGTTCCCAGCGGCTATTCACAAGCAACAGCATCCCCAACCACAAGGTTGGCTTATTTGGTTCAGGTTCTGGCTCATTGAATCCCAATGCGATCACCGCACAGGCATCCAGCTATGGGGTGCCATTGCAACCCGTTTTTGCGGCAACCATGACGCCTTTGTTGTCAACCTCAGGTTCTGGTCCAGCATCAGGACCTCAATTTTCCTTTGGCCTATTGTTGAATGGGGTAGAGTTGGACCCTGTAGCTGCTGAGCCATTTCCCCACAATAGTCGCTTAAATCCCAACGCTAACTGGGAGTGGAACTTGGAAGCAATCAATGTGAAAATTGGCTTGGATTGCAACAATGCTCATGTACAACCTAATGGTAAATACCATTACCATGGATCGCCCTTGAATTTTTTGGATTCAATCAATGCCATGCCAGGAGAAATGACCTTGATGGGTTATGCAGCTGATGGATTCCCCATCTATGACCAGTACGGCCATGAGCTTGCTGGTGACTCAAGTTCGGCAATTGTTCGGTTGACATCGAGCTACCGCCTCAAGGTTGGTGAGCGACCAGGCGATGGCAGGTCAGCACCCTGTGGTATCTATGATGGGGCCTATTCCAACGATTATGAGTATGTAAATGGATTGGGCACCCTTGATGAGGCTAATGGCCGCAGCGGCGTGACACCTGAGTACCCAACAGGAACCTACTATTATGTCATCACAGACGAATTCCCCTCCATTCCGCGTTACCATAAAGGAAGCCCCTCACAGGATTTCAAAATAGGGCCGTGATCGATTAGAGGCGGTGCGTTAAAGGGTTGGTGTTATGTGTTCGCCAGCCCTTTACTTTTTGTGGCTATTGCTTGATGATGGCTTCACTCACTGTGCCAATGCGGATCATTTACATGCCAGGTGATAGCTTAAGTAAACCATCAACTTTGTTTTTGAAACAAGGTATAGGTGAAGGCTTGCTCATAACCTGAAGGCGTGACATGAATGACATCCATCGCTTGCTTCAAGGTGAAGGTGTTGCCAAATAACACATCAAGCATGGCAGCACTGTACTGGGTGATGGGGAGGCCTGAGCATTTTCTCGGCCCTGATAAGGAGAAGGTGGCGAGGACCATGTGACCACCAGGCTTGAGGTGTGTTTTGACCTGATTCACATAGGATTGAATGTCATGCTCCTCTAGAAGGAAGTGAAAGGATGCGCGGTCATGCCAGACATCGTAGGCTTGCAGTTGATCACAATCGATGACATTGGACACTATCCATGTGATGTCATCTGCTGCAGGGCCAATTTTCTTTTGGGTTCGGGCCAATGCGTTGGCTGAAATGTCCAGCACGTTGAGGTCTCTGAACCCTCGGTCAATCAGTTGCTCGGTTAAATTCGCATTGCCACCACCGACGTCAATGATGGCAGAATCTAAGCCTAGTTGAAGGCCGTCAATGATCTCCAAGGAGGTGACAGGAATCGGTTGGAACCAGCCGACATCGACATCGACCTTGGTTTGATAGATATGATCCCAGTGAGATTGGTTGTTGGGTTGATCTTTCATCGGTCAAATGTACTGACTTGTTTTGGTGGGATTTTGTGACATTGGTTGTGATTTACTTCTGAAAATATGTCTATCAAAGCAAAAATTTATCACCATTGAATCAAGCTTTTAGAGCCTGGTTATTCACTCAAGGTCCTCTATGAGAACCCCCATTCCATTAGATTGAATGTCCTGAAGGGCATCCATGATTTCCGACTGGGTGTTCATGACAATGGGGCCATAGCTGGCAACAGGCTCATTGATGGGTTCGCCAGATAGAACAATGAAGCGACTTGCTTCTGTGACCTCAATGTGGATGGATTCCCCATCGTTGTTGAACCATACCATGTCTTTGTCCTTGGCCTTGTTTCCGTCAACAACAAGACTGCCGTTCAGTAGGTAAATCAAGGCATTGAACGATTGAGGAAGGTCCAGGGTGAAGAGAGCGCCAGCAGGCGCTTCACCACGCAACAGGGTTTGTGGACTGTAGGTTTTCATTGGCCCTTTGATGCCATCAAATTCACCAGCGACCACTGCAATTGTAGCTTGCCCCTTGCTCACTTTTGGGGTGTCCTCATCGGAAAGCGGATGGTAGTAGGGGGGCTCCATTTTGTGTTTGGCAGGACTGTTCACCCAAAATTGAATGAATTCATTGTCTCCGCCATGCTCCACTAGATTCTTGCCTGGGCGTTCACTGTGTGTTATGCCCTTGCCTGCATGCATCCACTGTGTTCCGCCGGGTCCTACAATGGCATCGTTGCCTAAAGAGTCCCTGTGATGGGCCGTGCCTTTAAACACAAAGGTGACGGGAGAGAACCCTCGATGTGGATGGGGTCCTACGCCCACGTCTGCTTGTTTTTGGCCCCCTTTCAAGGGATGATTCCAATGGTGGATAAGTAGGAATGGATCGATTTGCCTGATTTCATTGGCGGGCAAAGGTTGATCCAATAGGTGGCCACCCATGTCTATCAGTTTTGCCGGTATGATTTGTTTGATGCTTCGTGTGTTCACCTGTTGGAGTTTTAAATTCAATACAAACAGTTCTTGATGTCAGAATGCTATGCGTAAATGTAGATTTTAATGCCCTCATAGATTCATGCAGGAATCGATGTTACTATACTCTTTTAGATTTACCTTAGGCAACTAATTAATTAACACAAAAAATGAAAAATTATATAGCAATAACTGTACTTAGCGCATTAGTCGTAGGGTGTATGCCAGCAGAAACTGCAACGTCAGATGTACAAGCGACGTATGAAGCAAATTGTATCACTGTGACTAAGGCTCTTGAGAACTTCCAGAATGAGGTGGCGGATTATTCCACACACAATCAGGAGAGTTTTTGGCAGCGATCTACCCTTTATAATTCTGGAGATACTATCACGCTTGATGACATAAAGGCTTCCAACCCAAAAAACTGGGCCATGAATGACTATGAACTGATATCAGAACTTAAATTTTTATCCGGAGTTGATGCAAGCACCAACATGATGGACGGTTCAGTTCGTTATTACGGCGTGTGGAAGGTAACTAGATCAGCCACAGATTCTACAGAAGAAAAGTCGGTAACTATTCCTTTGTACTCGTCATTTGACTTTGATGAGGAAGGAAAAATCTTGTTCCAACAGAACTATGGCGACTTCACAGGAGCCTTTAATTCACTGAATTAGATCATCTTATTTATTGACTGATTTCATGATGGCAGGGGTAACCCACCATTTATAAAAGCGTCATTAGATTCATTTTAGAAGCCCTGCCAGCAAAAGTTGGCAGGGCTTATTATTTACCCACGATGAAGTTTTTATTGAGTGATTATTGCTTAATGAAGGCTCGTTGAACGCTTTGACCATTTTGCTCATTAGTAACCGTGCACTGGTAGGTCCCGGGAGCTAAATGCACTGTATTGATGATATTTGTGATATCCTGTAATGCCTCAGATTTTACTAGTTTTCCAGTGATGTCAAAAATCTTAATAGTGGCAATTTCAAAAGGTTGCACTACATGAATTATATCGCTAGAGGGGTTAGGGTACACTTCGATTGATGCAGCTTCTAATTCCTTGTTGCTCAACGTGCTGCTTTGGTAAACGCGAACGTAATCAACAATCATAGGGCTTTCAGTAAATGAAGCTGCAATACTAGATTGAATAGCCACGTTAAACAGCAGATATTGTGGATCGTCAAAAGGCCAAGTATTTGAGTCACGCGTAGCTGGTTCATAGGTATAATGAACTACGCTATCTACGCTAAATACCATTTTAGTAGGTGTCCATTCTACGGCATAAGTTTTGAATCCAGTACTGACTCCTGTGATATACTGACCCCCTTTATTTTGGGTACCTCCATAGCTAGATGGAGTGTGCATCGCACTTGAAATATAGTTTTGGTTGTCTCCCCAATGCTCCATGATGTCAACTTCACCACAAGCGGGCCAGCCGGTAGTGCCGAAACCTTTAGTTTCCCAGTAGGCACCAGTTTCTGTTATGTTCTGTCCAAGCATCCACAAGGCAGGCCATGTCCCAATACCTAAGGGTAATTGGGCTCTAATCTCAACCCGTCCATAGGTGAAGGCAAATTTGGAGTTGAGCCTTGCAGAAGTATAATCTTTAGTAACTCCTTGGTCTGTAAAAGTTTCTTTCAGTGCTGTCAAGTAGAGTTTACCACCGCTTACGCTTGAATTGGTGTCTCTATTTGTGTAATGCTGAATTTCTCCGTTCCACCAGCTCTGGCCATTGTTTGGAGGAAGAAGGGTTTGGTGAAACCAATTAGTGGTGTCGACACTACCGTTGACATTAAATTCATCTGACCAGACTAACGTGTCAAAAGTTTGTGCGTTAGCATTGAACGCCAAGAAAAAGGCAAATAGAAAAGCGAACTGTCTCATGAATCAGTTGGGTTTTTATTCTTCGATAAATATCCAAGAAAAACAAAGGTATGGCTTCAGCTGAGTTAGTGGCCCATAGCTATCGGCGCAATATGGATTGTAGCATTGGTTAAAGTCTATGATGTTTAATCCTTTCCTGAATCATTAGTCGTTCTACCTATTATTGTTTAACTTTACGCTTTAAATGTTAAACATAATAATATTTGATATGAAATTATTTACAAGGAAATCAAAAAAAGAAAAACTTCAAAAACAGTATCGAAAAAAGTTAGAAGAGGCTTATAAGATGTCAACTATTAGTCGAGCAAAATCTGATGAACTAACATATCAGGCTGAGCAACTTTTAAAAGAAATAGAAAATGAAAACTAATACTCTTGGGCTGCTTATTTTCACTTTAATAGTGACCAGTTCTTTCAGTTTGACAAGCGAAAAGATGAATACGATATTTGATTTTAACAAAGCCTCTAATCTAAACAGTTGGAGAGTCGTTAATGATGATGTCATGGGTGGAGTCTCAAGTGCGTCATTTGGATTAAACGACGAGGGCAATGCAGAATTTAAAGGTGCTGTATCTACGGCAAATAATGGTGGCTTTGCATCAGTTCGTTATCGTTTCAAGAAAAAAGACGTTACTGGAAAAACAACCATTGCTATTCGACTAAAAGGTGATTCAAAATCTTACCAATTTCGTCTAAAATCTAAATTCAACACTTATTATTCATACACTACTACATTCTCTACTTCTAATACTTGGGAGACAATTAATATCGAGCTAAAAGATTTATACCCAAGCTTTAGAGGTAGAAAAATAAACCAAGTCAACTTTAATGAATCTTCTATTGAGGAAATTGCATTTCTCATAGGCAACAAAAAAAATGAATCCTTCAAGCTTATTATTGATAAAATTGAAATTGAATAAAATCATATGGAGTTTTCAAAACAGTCTGGTATCTACAGATTACACAGTCAACATTTTTTACCTGTATCATTAGAAGAAGCATGGCGCTTTTTCTCCTCTTCGAAAAATTTGCAGAAAATAACACCGAAAAATCTGGATTTTAAAATTACTAGTCCCGAAAGTGGAGAGGCTTATTTAGGCCAAATAATAACCTACACCATTAGTTTAAACAAAATCTTCAAGATGAACTGGGTCACTGAGATCACTCACATTACCAAGGGAAGTTATTTTGTAGATGAACAGCGGTTTGGCCCCTATAAAATGTGGCATCACCTACACAAAATAGAGGAGGTTAATGGAGGCGTTTTAATGACAGATGTTGTTCATTTCAAACTTCCGTTCTCTATGGTAGCTCCTCTTGCGTATAGTCTATTTGTAAAGCGGAAATTGACTGAAATCTTTCGTTTTAGAACAAAAAAATTAGATGAACTAATTGCTTCAAATCAACTTGTATAAATTCCAGCCATCTGATTTTTATTTATGAA
>DFSH01000027.1:0-230 GCA_002378565.1 Flavobacteriales bacterium UBA3442
CAAAGGATGGCCTTTTTTATTGCTCCTAAGCAAAGATAAGATGCGCTTGGAGTTGGGCCTCCGCTTTGAGGTCTACATTCAAGGATTCAAAAGCCTAATTAAGACAGACCAGACCTCCCCCCAGGTCAGGCAAAAAAAAATAAATTTGCGGCTCTCCATGGCTCATGCAGTCACACGACATGTTTTAGAGTTGTCCTCAGTCGGATTGCGCTTCATGGACTGAACGCCAA
>DFSH01000027.1:489-15624 GCA_002378565.1 Flavobacteriales bacterium UBA3442
TCATGGACTGAACGCCAAGACCTAAGACCACTGAAGGACATGGCGAACAGCACGGCGCTGTAGCCGGCATACACATACAGGCCACGATTGATGCAAAGCCAGACACTGATTGCATTGATAACAATCCATAGATGCCAATTGTCCAAACGTTTTCCGATTTGCCAAAGTGTTGCAATCACAGATAAACTGAATATTCCGGCATCAACAAAGGGCAAAGGATTGCTTGTCTGGGTTTTCATGGCCCAACCCAAGGCAAGGGTCATGATGATGGCAGCTAAGCCCCACCAAACCTTCCTTTGTGCTCGGTGAACCACCATCATCGCTTGGTTATTGCCTTGCCAGGTTACCCAGCCATAGATAGCCAATGCGGCATACAATACATTCAAAAAGGCTTCCGCATGCAATTGTGAGGACTCAAACATGACAGCAGCTGCCAAGCAGCCCATCAAGCCCATCGGCCATGCCCAAATGCGTTGATTAATCATGCCGACAACAAAGCCAATATTGCATAGGGATGATGCAATTTCCAAGGCCAGAAGCATAGTGTCAGCCAAGAATTTTTTTGACCAAGTCAGCTGCCTCTTGCAAGGCGATTGCGCTGTAAACCTTGAGGCCGCTCTCATCAATCAAGACCTTTGCCTCAGCGGCATTGGTGCCTTGCAAGCGGACAATGATTGGCACGGGGATGTTTCCAATGCTCTTGTATGCATCTACAATGCCTTGTGCAACTCGGTCACAACGGACAATACCGCCAAAAATGTTAACCAAAATGGCTTTCACATTGCTATCTCCTAAAATGATCCTGAAAGCTTTTTCTACGCGCTCTGCATCAGCTGTGCCTCCAACATCTAAAAAGTTTGCAGGGTTACCACCAGACATCTTGATGATGTCCATGGTAGCCATAGCCAACCCAGCACCATTGACCATGCAGCCAACGTTACCGTCCAGCTTCACAAAGCTCAAACCAGCCTGATCAGCTTCAACCTCTGTCTGGTCTTCTTCTCTGACATCTCTCAATTCAGCCAAGACTTTGTGGCGGAATAGCCCATTGTCATCCAATGCAACCTTCGCGTCAACAGCAAGGATGCGGTTGTCAGACGTCTTGATAACAGGGTTGATCTCAAACAATGAGGCATCGATGCCATCGTATGCATTCACAATGCTGCCAACGAATCCAATCATCTCCTTCATCGCCTTGCCACTCAAGCCTAAGTTAAATGCAATACGGCGTGCTTGGAAAGCCTGAAGGCCTACTGCCGGATCAATGGTTTCAGTGAAAATCAACTCTGGGGTGTTCTCTGCAACAGCTTCGATGTCCATGCCGCCTTCGGTGCTGTACATGATCATGTTGACGCCATTTACTCTGTCAAGAAGCACACTCAGGTAATACTCTTCTACCTCTGACTCTCCAGGGTAGTACACATCTTCCGCAATGAGAATCTGATGCACCTTTTTGCCCTCTGCAGATGTCTGTGGGGTGATCAATTGCATGCCAAGGATGTCATTGGCAATGGATTTGACCTCTTCAAGGCTTTTGGCTAATTTGACACCACCTCCCTTGCCACGACCACCTGCATGAACCTGAGCCTTGATCACATGCCAGCCGGTACCAGTTTCTTCGGTCACTAGCTTTGCTGCCTCAACGGCTTCGTCAGGGGTGGTTGCAACACGGCCACGCTGAATGGTGACGCCATACGATGCGAGAATTTCTTTACCTTGGTATTCGTGAAGATTCATGGAAGTGGTTTTTGAACTTGCATGCAAAAGTACTGCTCATGCCGCGGAATTCATCTCTACATTTGACAACATGAGTAAGTTGCTGACAGCAGTGGGATTGAAAAAATCCTTTGGAGATCTTAACGTCATCAAAGGCATCGATTTATCCATTAACGAAGGAGAGTTTATAGCCATCACCGGCCCATCAGGCTCAGGTAAATCTACCTTGCTTCACCTTTTGGGAGGCCTAGAGAAGCCCGACAGTGGAAGCTTGCATTTCCGAGGAAAACCCTACCCTAGCAGCTCGTCTGACTTGGATCGTTTTCGCAATGAAAGCCTAGGTTTCGTGTTTCAATTTCACCACTTGATGCCAGAGTTCACAGCATTGGAAAACATGTGCATGCCCGCTTGGATTGCAGGCATGAAGGATGCGGAGGCCAAGGCGCTGTCTTTAGCAAAAGACTTTGGTCTAGCGGATCGATTGCAACATTTACCTTCTGAACTTAGCGGCGGTGAGCAGCAACGAGTTGCTGTGGTGAGAGCTTTGATGCAATCACCAGACCTGTTGTTAGCGGATGAACCAAGTGGCAACCTGGACCAAGCCTTATCCATGTCCTTGTTTAAATTACTGGATCAAGCCAGACAGCGATTTGGAACCAGCATCATTGTGGTTACCCATAGCAAAGCCTGGTCAGATATGGCTGACCGATGCCTGCGAATGGAAGATGGACAATGGGTCAAAGAGATCACGGCGTCATGAGCAATGCCCCACTGGCAGAGCGAATGCGACCCAAACGCCTGGAAGGCATTGTTGGCCAGTCCCACATCCTTGGCCCTAACGGCGCATTGACGCCCATGCTATCCATGGGGCGGCTCCCTTCTCTTCTTTTCTGGGGGCCTCCAGGGGTTGGTAAAACCACCTTAGCTAGAGCGTTAGCTCACGAAGTTGACATGCCATTTTCCTCTTTGAGTGCCGTTTCCGCTGGCGTCAAAGACATCCGTCAGGTGATTCAACTGGCAGATGGTGATGCCATGTTTCACCCCAAAGGCCGCGTGCTATTCATAGATGAGATCCATCGATTTTCCAAGTCCCAGCAAGATGCTCTGTTAGCTGCCGTAGAGAAAGGCGTGATCACATTGATTGGCGCCACCACGGAGAACCCCAGTTTTGAAGTGAATGATGCCTTGCTTTCTCGCTGCCAACTCTTTGTCTTGAAGCCACTGGAGGGCGATGACATCAAGCAACTGGGAGAATTGGCATTGCGCGAAGATCAAGTCATGCAAGCCAGCGGCATTGAGAAGGTTGACTGGGAGGCTATGCAAGCCTACACTGGTGGTGATGCGAGACGTTTCTTGAATTTGCTAGAGAACCTTGTTACAACTGCATCATCCATGCAGTTGAAAGGCATTGATCAAGCCTTCGTTGACCATCACGCTCCCAATGTCAGCAGACATTATGACCGAGCTGGAGATCAACATTTTGACATGGCTTCAGCGCTGATTAAATCCATCCGGGGCTCCGACCCCCAAGCCAGTCTTTACTGGACATCACGAATGCTGCTGGGTGGGGAAAAACCTGAATTCATTGCTCGTCGGCTGGTGATAGCGGCAACAGAAGACATTGGATTGGCCAACACCCAAGCATTGATTCAGGCTAATGCCTGCTGGCAAGCCGTTGAAAGACTGGGCATGCCTGAAGCTCGCATTCCACTATCGCAATGTGTCATCTACCTCGCCTGCAGCGCAAAAAGTCACGCGTCCTACCGAGCCATTGACAAAGCTATGGAGTCTGCTCAGCGCCATGGTGACTTACCTGTGCCCCTGCATTTGCGCAATGCGAGCAATCGCGTCATGAAGGATTTGGGTCATGGCAAAGGCTACCTCTACCCCCACGACGACCCTTCGCATTTTGTTCAACAATCGTACTGGCCAGAAAACTTGCCTCATGAAACCTATTACCAGCCAGCTGACAATCCGTCAGAAGCAAAAATAGCAGAATGGCTTAGCGACCGTTGGCCGTCGATAGAATGAAAATTTCTGTGCGTCGGTTCTTGGATCGGCCATCGGCAGTTTCATTGCTTTCAAGGGGCTGATTTTCAGCAAACCCTTCGCTCATCAAACGGTTAGCGGCGATACCTCTTTGCACCAAGGCCTCCTTAACTACATCGGCACGAGATTGACTCAGTGTCACATTGTAGGCATGGCTTCCCACATTGTCCGTATGGCCTTCCAGTCGAATGATGACTTGAGGATTGGCACGCAACCAATCGGCCACGTGGTCAATTTCTTCGATAGACGAGGACAACAACGTAGACTCATCATGGGCAAAAAGGATGTTTTCCAGAATGAAATGACTGGACTCAACCAGAGGGTCTAGAAAAACGCTGTCATGTATCACGTCAAAATCTAGATGGTCGGGCATGTCAAATTGCAGGCTTGCAAGATTGTAGCCCTGAGCCATCACGTTCAGCCCCATGAAAGCACCAGAAGGCAATGAAATCTCAAAGGAGGCTCCAAGGTGTGCTGATGAAGCATTGTAGCTGAAGCCATCGTGCTGGTAGAGGGTCCAGGTGGCTTGCGGCAAGGGCTCCCTGCTCTGGGCGTCCATAGCATGTATCACCACCCAGTGGACAGGGCTAGCAACCAAGCTGGCTGGCAATTCAAATCGGTGAATAGCAATTGCCCCTTGGCTTGTGGAGGTTTCATGGCCCAGCTTACCTCGCGACATGTAGGCTATAGCCCCATTGGGATTAACTGCCATGCCAAAGTCATCCTCTGGCCCATTGATCGGGCTTCCTAGATTGACAACTTCACCCCAGCTTCCATCGGCTTGAAGGACAGACTTGAACAAATCCAGATTACCCATGCCAACATGCCCCTCTGAGGCAAAAAACAAGCTTTTGCCATCCGCGTGCATGAATGGGGTGGATTCAGCATAGGGCGTGTTGATTTGGCTGCCCAATGGTTGAGCCTTCGCAAATGTCTTCCCGTCCCAATAGCTGATCCAAATATTGGCATCACCCCTGCCCTGCTTTGCCGCGCGGATAAAAAACAAACTGTGCCCGTCTGCAGCTAGTGATGGCTGGGATTCCCATTGAGCGGTGTTGACGCCTGGACCAAGGTTGACGGGCTTGCCATAGACATAAGACCATGCATGTGCACTGTCAGTTCGATGCCGGCCAATGGCCTTCGCTAAGTACAAGTCGCATGAGCCATAGCCTGACTCCCTGTCGCAGGCAGTAAAAATGATCATGGACTGGTCACCAGATAAGGTTGCAGCCCCCTCGTTGCCGCCTGAATTCACAAAGCCTTTCAGTCGTTGTGATTGCCATTGGCTATCCGCTTGGCGGGTTGCAAGCCAAATGTCCTCATGGCTTTGCGCCTCGCCTTGATGGTTTCTCGCGGTGTAAGTCATGGCCATGCCATTGCCAGATACTGAAGGAAAGTAATTGGCATCCTGTCGGTTGACGCTATCGCTCAAGGGCTCGATCACCTGGTTGCCGGCAACCTTGATGGCGTCCACGGAAAAATGCGCATTGCGACGTTGCCGTTCAGCTTCCTTCATGAAGGCCTCTGGCAGGTTAGGTAATGCCAAATAGGCATCGTAAGCCTTCAGCGCTTCTTGGTAAAGCCCACATGTCATGGACAACTTCCCTTGTGCAAATCTGGCGGCACGTGGTGAAGATTCAGCTGCCTTGGCATAGGCCAATATGCCTTGGTTGCATTGCCCCAGTCTTGCGTGCAAATGACCCAACTGAAGCCATGCTGCACTGTAGTCAGGTGATCGCTTAACGGCCAATTGCAAATCCTTCATGGCTTCTGGCCATTGTGAGGTCCTCATATGCTGCATGCCATTCTGGTAAGCATGAATAGCAAACCGGGATTGGGCCTGAATAGTGCCATGAAAAAGCCCTGTGAATAAAAGCCCAATTAGAATCCTTTGCATGTGTCTAAGATACTGACGCATGGTTGTACATTTAAACCTACCAATTCAGCGGACAATGGTCTCCAATTTCAATGAAGTCAAGGCAGTGTTTTCCGCCTACCTTGAGAACAACAAGCAGCGAAAAACCCCAGAGCGATATGCTATCCTCAAGGAGGTCTATGCGCAAGATGATCATTTTGATATTGAGTCGCTTTACTTGTCTATGAAGTCTGAAAAATATCGCGTTTCACGTGCCACCCTGTACAACACGATAGATGTTTTACTTCTGTGTGGGCTGGTTCGCAAGCACCACTTTGGTCAGGGTCAAGCACACTACGAAAAATCCTTCTTCAACAAGCAACACGATCATGTGATTCTGATTGACAGTGGAGAAGTGAAGGAGTTTTGTGATCCGCGCATTCAACACATCAAACAGGCAGTTGAGGAGGCATTTGACATTGAAGTCACAGGCCATCAATTGTACATCTACGGCAAAAACAAATCATGACAAAAGCAGATATTTTACTTGGACTCCAATGGGGTGACGAGGGGAAAGGGAAAATTGTAGACGTTCTCACCAAATCCTATGACGTGATAGCTAGATTTCAAGGCGGGCCCAACGCTGGGCACACCTTAGAGTTCGATGGGATCAAGCATGTTCTTCATACCATACCCTCAGGTATTTTCCATCAAGGTGCCATGAATGTCGTTGGCAACGGCGTGGTTATTGACCCCATCATTTTCTGCAAGGAAATGGATCAGTTGTTGGCCATTAATGATAGCTGTGGCGATCGCCTGTGGATATCCCGCAAAGCGCATTTGATCCTGCCAACACACCGCCTATTAGATGCCGCTTCAGAGGCCGCTAAGGGTAAAATGAAAATTGGTAGCACACTCAAGGGCATTGGGCCAACCTACATGGACAAAACCGGCCGCAACGGCTTGCGTGTGGGTGATGCTGAACTGCCTGACTACATGGAGCGGTACCAAGCACTCAAAAACAAGCACTTGAAACTACTCGCTGGCTACGACTTTGAGCCCCCCTTTGATTTAGATGAGAATGAAACCTTGTGGCTTGCTGCAGTTGAGCGGCTGATTGGCATGCAAATAGCTGACAGCGATGTCATGATTCAGGAGGCCATAAAAACGGGAAAACGCATCTTAGCTGAAGGTGCTCAAGGCACCTTGTTGGATATTGACTTTGGCACCTACCCTTTTGTCACGTCTAGCACGACAACTGCCGCAGGCGCATGCACAGGCTTGGGGTTGGCGCCCAATCGCATTGGGGAAGTTTACGGCATATTCAAGGCTTATTGTACCCGTGTTGGTTCAGGACCATTCCCCACAGAACTCAACAATGAAACAGGGCAGTTTCTTCGTGACAAAGGCCATGAATACGGCAGCACGACTGGGCGACCACGTCGTTGTGGCTGGCTTGATATGCCCGCATTGAAATACGCTGTTGACATCAATGGTGTCACCCAATTGATGATGATGAAGGCTGACGTCATGTCTGGCATGGATGAGATCAGCATTTGCACCAGTTACAAATACCAAGGAAAGCAGGTCACCCACCTACCCTATGGCTTGGATGCTGACCTGGTTGAGCCTAACTATCTAACCATGCCGGGGTGGTCTGAAGACTTGACCTCTGAATCCAAGCACAGCAACCTGCCTCTAGCATTGAAGGATTACATTGCTTTTATTGAAGCTGAAACTGGCGTCCCTGTAGTTCTGGTGTCCGTTGGTCCAGATCGCGAGCAAACCTTATGGAAAGAGGCTACTTCCTAACCCTCCTGCTTTGCTTTGCACTTGGTGTTCAAGGGCAAAGTAATGACAGCCGCTTGACACTGCACCATGCAGATGCCATGACAGTCATCCAAGTTAATGGCCAGTCAACAACGTTGCTAAGCGGTCATGTTGCCATGAGCAACGCCAATGGTGAATTTCAATGCGACAGTGCTGTATGGAATCGTCAGAGCAACGATTTTCAGGCTTTTGGCCAGGTCAGCTACCAAGGAAACAATGGTTTGATTCTACATGCCGACATGATGCATCACCAAAACGGCTGGACCAACCTTCATCAAAACATTGAACTCAAGCATGGCAATCAGACCTTGGCTACCGATAACCTTCGTTACCATGATCAACGTGAAATCGGTCGATTCACGCAAGGTGGCACAGTGACAACAACAGATGCCACGTTGACGGCAAGAGAGGGCACTTACCACGCAAGTCGCGAGGTGTTTACTTACCATGGGGATGTGAAGGCAAAAACCAAGCAATACACCCTAGACACGGACAGTTTGATTCATGACCTGCCGATGCATCAGTACATCATGCCTGTTGCAGGGTATGCTGTGAGTGATAGCGGATGGGTTCGCTTTGGACAGGGCATTATCAGTGACAGCAACGAGTTATCAATATTTCACCACGGCGTCACAGGTCAAGATGGCAGAGACTATTTCATCGCTGACAGCCTGCATCGGCAAGCATCAATAGCGACCACTGGTCTCCATGGCCATGCACAATGGGCAACACAAGGCAAAGACAGCATGGAATTAGCTGCTGACCACTTGGTGATACACGGAGACTCAGCAAAAGGTCAAGGGCATGTCGTGAGCCACAGCAAAGGATTGGCATCTCTTTCAGAATCATTGGATTGGAATAAATCGACCCACAGCCTGCACCTGGAGGGCGATCCTATTGTGTGGAGCACAGATTACCAAGTCCAAGGAAGGGATATTTATTGGTATCAGGATGTCAGCTATGGCATGGACTCTTTGTGGATTGAGGGACAAGTTGTCCTTTCCGAACCAACGGACTCAGGTGATTTTCAACAAATGGGTGGCAACACCCTAAGCGGTCATCTCAACCATGAGGGCATTCATGACATGCATCTGTCAGGTAACGCTAAAGCCATCTACCACCCTGAGCCAATGCAGGTCAACGTCACCGAGTGTAGCAGCATCACCCTTGCGTTTAAGGCCAACGAAGAAGGCAACCAGACCATACACTCTGTCACCTTTAACCAGTCACCACAAGGAACACTCAGCGAGGATCAAGCTGATGATCTACCTGGATTCAGTGACCGTCAGTCGGAACGGCCTGAAAGAATGGATTGGATGTCTGGCTTGAAGTAGTTAGGGCCCTTCATCACCTTGCCGTCTTCACGGTACAGTGGTTGACCGTCCTGGCCCAGCTTAGACATGTTGCTGCGATGGATTTCATCAAAAACCTCATCAATCACATTTTGCATGCCATGTGAAATCATGGTTCCTGCTAATATGTACATCATGTCCCCAAGGGCATCAGCGACCTCTACAAGGTCACCATCTTTTGCAGCTTCCAAGTATTCTTGGTTTTCTTCTGCCATCAGCCGATGTCTCAGCTCAATGATATCGATTGATAATGAGGCTTTTGGCGAGTTTTCTGCCGGAACGCGGTAGGCTTGATGAAATTCTTCAACAGCGGCTATTTGTTTTTCCATCTGGATGTATTTTTGTCAATAATAAGTTTGATTTTGGAGAATATCACACAAGGCCATTGGATTTTTGCAGGAGTTTTCACTGTCTGCTTTCTTGCATACATGATTTGGTCCTACCGCAAGGATAGCCAGGTTCACCGACTGCATTACGGTGGAAGCATAAAAATCCTTTTGTCCATTCTGGTTCTCTTCATGGTCATTTACATTTTTAAACGCGTTTAAGCATGAAAAAGTTCCTTCCCATTTTTGCCGTACTTGCCCTTGGCATCGCCACCCGCTTCATACCCCACTACCCTAACTTCACTGCTGTTGGCGCAGTGGCTATTCTTGGTGGTTCATGGTTTGGTCTGAAAAATAGCCGATTTTTGTTGACACTCTTGTTGTTGTATGTTAGTGACTTAGTGATTAATAATACATTTTACGCCAGCAGCTACGAAGGCTTTGTGTGGGCCTACGAGGGCATGGCAATGACCTACTTAGCCTATTTATTGATGGCTTGGATTGGTGCAAAAACGCGAGCTAAAGCTGCATGGAGCAGCATGCCTTGGGCTAAGCAAGCCCTTGGCGGTAGCATGGTTTTTTTCTTGATCACCAACCTGAGCACATGGTGGGTTATGCCGATCTACACAAAGGACCTTGCTGGCATGGCAACAGCCTTGGTGGCAGGCTTGCCCTTTTTGGCGCCCATGATGCTGTCAACGTTCGCCTATGGTGTCGCAATGCAATGGAGCCTAAGCTTGGCAAACCCGAGTGGTCTCAAGAAACCGTCTCTTCATAAGCTTTAGACTTGTTGCGGAAGGTGACGAGATAGACGCAAATCCCCTTTACCCCTAACACGGTATAGGTCACACAGATTGCAGTGCAACGAATACCCATCTGAATCAGTGCCCCGAGCCTTTGATTTCAAGAAGTCCGCAGCGCTCGTGAATGAATACCTCTGGGCTCAACTCCAAAAGAAGGCATACAATGCAGCCAGAATTAGGAGCAAAGCAAATGCGGAAACATTGTAGATCGCATCAGTTTTGAAGGTTGCTTTGGTAATGGCAATTCCTTTTTCATCATCTGCACCCTTGTTTTGGCGGTAGGAAATGAAGGCTATGATTGCCATGGTGAGTAGGGCTGTATAACCCATTTGGTGCAAGAAAGGCAAGTCTACAAATAAGAGAGAAGTTGACCAACCCTTTGGGGCAACCTTGAAATACATGGCAATGGGGATCGAGGATAAAGCTCCAACAATGGCACCTTTGTTCGTGGTTTTACGCCAAAACAGTCCCAAAATGAATACAGCCAATATACCTGGACTAACAATCCCTGTATACTCTTGGATAAACTGGAATGCCTGGTCAATGCCACCTAATAAGGGAACCATGATGGATGCAATGATGAGCGCCACAACTGCAGAAATTCGACCCATTGAGACGGTTTCACGATCCGTAGCATTAGGCTTGATGTAGGGCTTGTAAATGTCCATGGTAAAAATGGTCGCCGTCGAGTTGAGCATAGATGCTAAAGAAGACACGATAGCCGCCGTCAAGGCTGCAAAAGCTAGTCCTTTTAATCCCGTAGGTAAAAACTGGAGCAACCATGGGTAGGCTTTGTCTGCTTGCTCCATGCTTGGCATGTTTTCTTGAGCTGCATCACCCAGACTAGCTAAAATAGCGGGATCATTAATCATGACATAGGCGGCTATGCCGGGAATGACCACAATGATCGGCAGGATCAGCTTTATGCCCGCGGCTAGCAAGATTCCTTTCTGAGATTCTCTCAAGGATTTGGCAGCTAAGGTGCGTTGGATGATGTACTGATTGAAGCCCCAATAGTAAAGGTTAGCAACCCACATGCCGCCGACAAGAACCCCAATACCGGGTAGGCTTATGTACTCGGGATTAGTTTTGTCTAAAATCATTGCAAACCGATCGGGAGCTTCATTCATAATTGTGGTCATTCCCTCCATGAATCCAGCCCCTCCTGAAACCGTATTCAATGCCAGGTAGGTTGTAACCAATCCACCAATAGTAAGGAAGATAACCTGAATGACGTCTGTCCATGCAACCGCAGAAAGTCCACCGTACAAGGAATAGGCAGCCGCAAAGGCAGCTAAGCCAAACGCTCCATACATCATGGGAACACCCATGATCGTTTCCAGGGCTAGAGACCCTAGGTAAAGGACTGAAGCCAAGTTGACAAAGACGTACAAGGCAATCCAAAAAACTGCAAGAATGGTCTTCAAATTCGTGGAAAATCGCTTTTCAACAAATTCTGGGATTGTATACAACCCTTTTTCAATGAAAATTGGCAAGAAATACTTACCAACGATGATCAGTGTCAACGCGCCCATCCATTCGTACGACGCAATAGCTAATCCGACTTTAAACCCAGAACCAGACATGCCTATGAATTGCTCCGCTGAAATATTTGCAGCAATCAACGAGGCACCAACAGCCCACCAGGGAAGAGACTTGCTTGCCAAGAAATAATCTTCCGCATTTTTTTCATGGCCTTTTTTGTCGCGGGAAACCCACAAACCAACACCTAAAATCAATAAGGCGTAACCTATGAAAATGGCGTAATCCAGAAATTCAAATGTATTGGTCATCAGAGTATGTGAAGAGTTGAAAGCAAGAAGCAGATTTATAATTCGAAGAGAAAGCCACGATTAGATAAGGCTTCATAGCGGTTTGGGTCAAACTTATAAAGCCTTGCCGGGCGATACCTTACAGCCTTTCTCATCTTATCAAGCGGGAGAAGCAAGCCCATAGCTAAGATTTTCTTGCGAAAGTTTGCCTTGTCAAATTGTGTGTTCAATAGGGTTTCATACAAGTGCTGAAGATCGGTCAAAGTAAATTCTGTGGGCAGCAATTCAAACCCGACGGGCTTATGTCGGACACGCCGCTGGAGGCGTTCTAATGCTACATCAAATATCTCTTTATGGTCAAAAGCCATTTCTCCAAGTTGCTGGATAGGTGTCCACTGAGCGTCAGTGGCCCAAGAGGAAGGCTTCGGGTTGTAGTCTTCAATTCTGAGTAAGGAAAAGTAGGCGATCGTTGCAACGCGTCCAAGAGGGTGACGGTCAACTCCGGCAAAGGTTTGCAATTGTTCAAGGTAAATATTTTGCAAGCCAGTTAAATCTTTTAGCACTCGCTGTGTAGCGGTTACGGCATCTTCTTTGGGGTGGACCAGGTCGCCTGGGATGGCTTGGTATTCTAGGAAAGGTTCGGTGCCACGCTTGATTAAAAGAACCTTTACATCTACACCATCATAGCCAAATACAACACAATCTACAGAAATGCCAAAAGCAAAATACTGATTCAAATCTGGGTGTTGGGATGGGTCAACTTTGGGGTTGGTGAATAGGGTCTGCATAGGATGGTTCTACAGGGGTGTTTTTTAATTGTCTAATTAATGAGTCAATAGCTTTTGCCTCCAAGTAAGTGGGAATCGTAGGGCTGTACAAGATATAGTAAAATGTACTATAATTTATTTTTTCTTCTTTTTCTTCTTGGGCATTCTGACCAATTGCCTCCTACACACTGAATGTCTGCTTAAGCCACTCATGCAGAATACAATAAGCTCATGAGCTTATTGAGAAGCATTGTTGGCACCCGTGCTAGTCCTGTTTTTTCTTTCCCAGACAGGCTGTGTTTGCGATGAAATTTAAAAGTTTTGTGATTCAGGTTTCACCGTGCATTAATGCGCAATACCCATGCGCCAATCTATGGTCAGGGCTTCTCCGCTTGCACTGTTTGGGGCAATCCAAAAACTAACTATTCCTTGCTCAATGTAACTCTGACCCTCAGAATTTTTTACAGCCAATTGACTGCTATCTACATAAAAACCCAAGGCCTTAGATTCCCCTGGCTTAAGAGCAATGCGCTGAAAGTCTATCAATTGTTTGACCGGACGTACCCCGTGCACACTGTGATGATCACGCGCATAGAGCTGGACTACCTCCTCAACAGGGTACTTGCCTTTGTTGTGCACCGTGGCGGACACATAGAGGTGAGTAGGATGTTTTTCAGCCAATACGGGGATACTGTAAGCCACTTCAGAATACGTCAAGCCATAGCCAAAGGGGTATGCCGGGGCATTAGAACCATCCCCATAGTGGGACCAAAACACCTCGGAAAGGGGACCTGGACGGCCTGTGTTATATTGATTATAATACAAAGGGATCTGTGCCTCTTCACGTGGGAAAGTCATCGGGAGTCGCCCACTAGGAGATCGCTTGCCCATGAGCAAGGTCGCGATGGCGGGCCCTCCCATGGTGCCTGGTTGCCATGCGAACAGAATGGCCTTAGCGCCGGTAGTGATATCTTCAGGGAGAATGATCGGACGACCTGCGTAGACGACAAGAACAACATTTTCCTGGACGGCTAACACACGGCGAATCAGCTCTTCCTGCAGCCCGGGCAAATGCAAATTCAAACGGGAACGACCTTCACCTGATTGAAACCCATGCTCCCCCACAGCGAGTACTGCGATGTCCGATGCAGCGGCTGCCAAAACAGCAGAGGCCATACCTGAGGTATCTGATGTGTTGATCAATGCCTCCGTGGGAAAACTGATCGGTTGAGATAATAGCTGAGGGCCTTCCTTTACGACTAGGGACTTATAACCTCTCACCATCTGCAATCCCTCCTCCAAAGAAAGGGCTGTGAAATCATCACTCGATACGCGCCAGTTCCCTAAGGGGCTATTTTTTTCTTTAGCCATTGGTCCGACCAAAGCTATGCGTTGACTTCTTTTTAAGGGTAAGGCCCCATCATTTTTTAGCAATACCGCAGATTCTTCTGCTAAATTTTGAGCATCCGCTGCCCATGGGGATCTATGCGGCTCCCACGCACCTTGACGTGCACAATAGGCATACGGATTATCCATGAGGCCCAATGCATACTTTAAGCTAAGGACTCGACGAACCGCATGGTCAATCATGGACTCTTCCACCTGCCCTTCGCGAACCAGTTCCGCTAAATAGTTCACAAACGCTAAGGACTCCATATCTATATCACATCCGGCATTCGCTGCTTGCTCTGTAGCTTCTTTAAGATCTCGAGAATAGCCATGGGCACGCATTTCGCCAATGGATCCCCAATCACTCACCAAAAGACCTTCAAAACCCCACTCCCCTTTCAATACTTGGGTCAATGCCTTATTCCCCGTTGCAGGAATGCCATTCATGGTATTGAACGAATTCATGACCGTTGCCACACCAGCCTCCACGGATGCTTCAAATGGTGGGTACACAAAGTTATGAAGGGTATACTCACTGACATCTACCGTATTGTACTCACGGCCCGCTTCGGAAAAACCATAGCCAGCAAAGTGTTTCGCGCAGGCAGCCATGGTGGTGGGGTCACTCAAATCATCGCCTTGAAATCCCCGGATGCGTACCTCAGCAATGCGAGAACCTAAATAGGGATCCTCTCCAGCGCCTTCCATGACACGTCCCCAGCGAGGGTCACGCGTCACGTCCACCATAGGAGCGAAGGTCCAGTTCAACCCATAGGCTGTAGCTTCCTCTGCGGCGTTCCGTGCACTCTTTTCCATAGCAGCCAGATCCCATGAAGCTGCCTCAGCTAAGGGAATAGGACTCAAGGTCTTGTAACCATGAATGACATCACAGGCAAAGATGAGGGGGATTCCTAGGCGTGTTTCTTCAACCGCTACACGCTGCATTGCGCGGACTTCGTCAACTCCCTGGACATTGAGAACTGAACCCACCCAACCATTTCTAAGGTGCCGGTATTTTGTTTTGGCATCTCCGCCCTCAGGAGCTGGCCCTGTGGCATTCCAGAATCCATTGTACTGGTTCATCTGACCAACCTTTTCTTCCAAGGTCATAAGAACTAAAACGGAATCTACCCGTTCAGAGACAGGCTTGACTTGCGCCCACAACGAGTGGCTGACACATAGCACTGTAAACAATAGTAACTTCTTCATCATAATATTGAGGGATAAAGCATAAGTAGAAAGACCTATAGAATTTTTCACCAAGTTATGGTACAAA
>DFSH01000052.1:0-881 GCA_002378565.1 Flavobacteriales bacterium UBA3442
TAGGTTGGTATGTGAATGACGTCGCCATCTTTGATGGTGATGTCACCCACGGGGTTGCCATGGGTCAATAAATCGTAGAGATCCATCGTCTGGAGGGTTTTGCCATCGCGGATCAAAGCTATCTCACGGTAACTGCCCTTGTTGGCAGGTCCGCCAGACTGGTAAAGGGCATGCATCACTGTAGCCACCGCAGGCAATTGGTAAGCGCCTGGTCTTTTCGCGCCCAAGACGGTCACCTGAATGCTTCTGACCTCTGCCAGGGTCAGTTCAAGGTTGGACTTACCGCTGTTGAGTGAAGCATAACCGCTTCTTGCCAAGCCCTGCTTGATCCGGGCCTTTGCCGCCTCTAAGCTTAAACCGCCTACAGCAATCACGCCAGCATAAGGCAGGGTGATGCGCCCATTGCGGTTGACTGAAACCTGGTGGTTGGCCTCCTGGAAACCGTAGATGCTGATGGCTAGCTTATCGCCAGGCCCGATGGTGTAATTGCTGGGGGCAGGCAGCTGCAAGTTGGGGGCGAAAGAGGAATTGCCGCCCAAATCCGCATAGGCAAATAGCTCTGAGCCATAAATCAATGTGTCCGTAAAAATGCGAACCCTTAAGTAGGGCAAATCCAAAGCAGTGAGCGAATCCTTGCCACCATTGATTGAGTCTTTCAAGTTGCGAATTTGCTGAAGCAAAGGCTTTAGGCTGGATTGCATCTGAGATGCCTGATTGGCCTGGTTTAAGGCTTGCATTGGGTCGTTGCCTTGGGTTTGTTGCGCTGCCATGCGCTCCAAGGCTGAAGTGGCCAAATTCTTCCTTAAGAACTCCTGCCCGCTAGCGTTCAAAGAGAAAACAAGGATGACTAACATAGCCATATTTTTCAGGCTCAATGCGGT
>DFSH01000052.1:1213-5556 GCA_002378565.1 Flavobacteriales bacterium UBA3442
GGACTTGCTCAGAATATCTAAGCGCTGAGCCACCTTTGCAATGCCACCAGCGTGGCGTCGCTTGTCTGTCTTAGACATGTTTTCGGGCAGGGGTTGACCCTGATCGATCTCCCAGGGGTGGAGGTAAATCTGAGCATAGCCTTTCTTTGCCTGCTTGAGCAAGCCACGCCTGAATGTTCCAAAAGGGAAATGACGCAAATAGGCCCCGCCTGACCAGGGCACCTTGAAGCCCATCACTGGGTTGACGGTCAAGGGCACCTCCCACAAGTCATCAATCAATTTGTAGGGTGCATCGCTGCGCATGGGGAAGTTTTTCAACCGGCCGTAGTTCGGATGCCATTCCACATCAAAGACTGAAGAATCGTAAACATAGCCAGCCTCCATCAGCACATCAAGGGCCACGTCTGTGATGGAAAAATTGGGGGCACGAAAGCCATTCACCTTGCCGCCAACACAGTCCTCTAGCATCTTTTTGCTGTCGATGATTTCCCTGCGAAGGTCATTTTTGCTGAGGTGGTAGAGGTTTTTGTGGCTTATGCCATGGGAGGCCACCTCATGGCCAGAGGCAACAAGCTGCCGAAGCATTTCCCCATGGCTTTCTGCCACCACCCCCAGGCAAAAAAATGTGGCTTTGATGTCCATCGATGCCATCATGTACATCAAGGTCTCCATCTGTGACTCCAGGCGACTGTGTTGCGCTCCCCATGTTGACCGTGGCACGTACTTCTCAACGACTGACGCGTGAAACCACTCCTCTACATCAAAAGACAGGGCTGTTTGTGGCAAATATTTTGCAGCGGTCATGGCTGCTTGGATTGAAGAATGGCAAACAGGGTCTTGAACAAAATGCTCACGTCTGTCAATAGGTTGGCAGACTCAATGTAGGCCATGTCATAGGGCAGTTTATCCATGTTGTCGCGCTGCGTGGCATGCGGCATGCGGATCTGAGCCAGGCCTGTAATGCCAGGCTTCACCTGATGCCTCGCAGCAAATTCCGGATGGGTCTTCAGCAATGGCATGACAAATTTCTCCTGCTCTGGCCGCGGTCCAACCCAGCTCATTGTGCCATTCAAAATGTTCAAGAGCTGCGGCAATTCATCCAAGCGTGTGGCCCTAAGTCGCTCACCAAGCTTGGTTGGCATGCCTTGATTGAAGCCATTGTCTCGCATGGTTCTCAGCTTGTAAATCGTGAAAGGCTTGCCGTGCAAGCCAATGCGTGTCTGCCTGAAGACCATGGGCACGCCATCAATCAAAGCAATCAACAGCATTGAACAACCGATCAAGACCAGGGCTAGAGGCGCTGCACAAAGCAGTATAAACAGGTCAAGCAAACGCTTGTGAATACGGTGATGGTAGGTCGTCATAGCAGAAGGGAGCTAATTTAAGCCTCAACTGCTGCTGGAAGCTACTGTCCACAATAAGATTGCCGCAGTGAGTGTCAATGATGAAATCAACCAAGTAACCTTGATGTGGTTGTTAACAACGTGCTTGAGCAACAAGTGGTGAAGGTGGCGCTTGTCTGCCTGGAATGGGCTTAGGCCTCTTAGTAAGCGTCTTGAGTATACCTGAAGTGAATCTATCAGAGGGTACCAAAACAAAATAGCCACAAAGTAAAACGAAGGCACTCCCCCTATCTCGCTGCTATGGGACATCAACATGGATACAGCTGCTGCGATGATTAACCCGATCACAGTGCTTCCGGAATCGCCCATGAAGGTCTCTGCCTTCCGCTTGAAATTGAAAAACAAGTAACCCATTGTTGCCGAAGCAGTGATTAGTAGCAACCATGACATGGCAGGGCTAACCTCCATACTTAAAAAGATAATTCCTAAAAATCCTAGCGTCACCAATGTGTAGGAGCCAAGCAGGCCATTGATGCCGTCAATGAAATTCACCGCATTGATGGTGAACTGAAAAAAAAGCAAGACCAGCAAAAACCCCCACCAGCCATCAACTAAATGTATACCTAATGTCCCATTGAAATCAATGGGGAGAATGTCCATAGCACTGATCAATGAAGCGCTTAAAATTAATTGGATGGGTAACTTGATGCGATGGCTAAGGGGCCATTTGTCGTCATACAGCCCCATCCCATACATAATAAAAATGGCAGCCATGAGTGTGACAAAAGACGAGCGATCAATGCTTTCATGCGTTGCAAACAGAAGCCAAGCAATAAAGATGCAAGGGACTAGCACCATTCCGCCGATGCTTGGCGTGGGTCGCTTGTGAAGCTTGCGCTCGTTAGGCACATCAATCCAACCGATCTTCAGTGCATACTTGATGGCGCTAGGGGTAATTGTCATGACAGCCACAAAGGCTGCTACCATCGCCAACACAAGCGATGGGTCAAGAGGATCAGGAATCGATATAAATGAGTTATTCATTTTTCACGGGTATTCGGTTTCATTTTCCACAAAACTAATGCAACATTATAGTGCTTGCACACCCTTGCGTATACTTGTAAAATGAAACAACTACTTTTTGTTTTATTTTTTTTGTTTGCATGTTCGCTCACATCAGTTGCTCAATCAGTCACTATTGATAGTGACGGAATCACTAAGATAGCTTATTCTAAAGGGCTCAGTGAAATTCATGTCCTGTATGGCAATAGACTTGTCACCATAGATTTAGACAAATCAATGTCAGAGGACACGATTTTTAATGACAATGGGATTGAAATGGATGCATTGGTAGCCATCAGCAATCGTGACGAAAGTTACTTTTTATCGCCAAGTGGAGGAGGCGTTTTCTTGATGAAAAACCACGCATTAATTAAAATAGACAATTCCTTTGAACATCAAATGCAAACCGAAGCAGGCGTGTTTATTTATAAAGATCACATTTATAAATATGGTGGTTATGGATTTTGGTCTGATAGACACTTTATTACTCGATTTGATGTTGAAACCAATGAATGGGAACTGGTCAATTTCTCAAAAAGCGAGACTATCCCCAGGGGAAGACGTCATTCGATTGTAAAAGTCATAGGCGATGACCTGTATGTCTTAGGAGGAGTTATGGCCAATGAACGTAACCCATTGATTACTGAGATCACTGATGAGGTTTGGAAATTTGATTTAGTTGAAGGCGTATGGGAGTACTTAGGTGAACTAAATCATTCATCAGCCAAGCTAGTCACCTTTCAAATCACGGATTTTGACGATAACATCATAGTTAGTAACGTCCATGACGACCTTTTGCAAGTCATTGATATAGCCAATAACAAAATTAAATCATACAGCAGAACGTCATTTACTAGAAAATTAAGTGGTGCGGCAATACCAAATGCGGAAGGACTATTCTTCTACGAGAATCACTTTTATGGATTCTTTAAAGAAAACACTTCCATTGATCAAATGACTTTAGTAAGAAGAAGTAAAGATGAAATTTTTGGAAAACTTATTTCGGATGAAACCCTTTACACAAAAGAAACGAGGCTTAGGTCGATCATCCCCACTGCCATGCTCCTTTCATTGTTAATCCCTATAGGGATAGCGACAAAGAAAAGAAAAAAGCAGAGCGGCAAGCTTGTGCTAAAGAAGGGTCAGGTGTATTTAAATCGCAAAATAATTGTTTTAGAGCCCTTAAATTTGACCGTATTAATCTATTTACTGGATTCAACAGAACAGGTTTATGCAAAAGACCTCATTGCATTGATAGATAAACCCCATTTAGATTATTCTCACTCAACAAGGATAATAAATGATGTTTTATATAAAACAAATTACGTCTTAAGAACCGCATTGAAAACGGAGAACGACATTATACAAATAAACAAATCCACATTTGACAAGCGACTGAAGGTGTACTCGGTTGACAATGACATGTTTGTTAATCTTTAACCCCTGTTGAATCCTGTGAACAGGATCAAGTCAATACAGCGGGCACAAGCAAGCTTAGAATCGGATGAGTTTCGCTCTGTGCTAAAGCAGCGTCCAACCCTTGCTAAGCATAGGTTCAGCCACCTTGAACTTCACCTGCTTGGACTCGCCTGTGGCGATGTTGGTGATGGTTACCTTGTCATTTCTGCCGTACTTCTTGCTGCTTGAAGCCTGGCTGCTGGCTGGGTTTGCTGGCTGTGGTACCTGATGCTGGCGTTGAACCGGGTTGTTGCGTCGGCTGCGTCGGCTGCCTTGGCCAGATTGCGGGTTGTTTTGATCGTCTTGCGATCCCTCATCATTGCCAGGGCCAGAGGTCGTGTACTCCTGCTTCATGCTGCGCTGAGGTGCGCGTTGCATGCTTTGCGCTGCCCGTTGCGGATCTTGGTTTTCTATAGGTAGCCCTGCATTGAAAAGGAAAGACACGATGCTTTGGTTCATTTCATCGAGCATCCCCATGAA
>DFSH01000008.1 GCA_002378565.1 Flavobacteriales bacterium UBA3442
GATTTGCGAACCACGCAATGCATTGATGCCGTCAAGGCTGGTGACTTAGCCTATGCCTCAAGGGAAGCATTGCGCTACTACGACCAGGCCTACCAAAAGAGCATCGACATGCGAAAGAACCAAATTATTTGGTCCGGTAATTTTGCTGATATGGATCACGAAAGTATCGCTGAGAAGCTCATCCGTGAAGCGCAACCTGTTGTTGAATCCTACTACAAGACAAGTCATGAGTAATGCCCTAACCTCCTTCAATCCCGGCAGTGGCTGTGGCTGTAAAATGGCGCCAAACGACCTACATCGCATGCTTGAACAATCCGGTGACTGCGGCGACTTCCCTGGACTGCTCATAGGCCATGAGACGGGCGATGATGCAGCAGTGATGGACATCGGGAATGATCAACTTTTGATTCACACCACCGACTTCTTCACCCCCATCGTTGATGACGCCTTTGACTTTGGTCGAATTGCTGCTGCCAATGCCATCTCAGACGTCTACGCAATGGGCGGCACACCCAGCATGGCCCTGGCGATCTTAGGCTGGCCTGTTGACCTGTTGCCTGTGGAGCAAGCTGCACAGGTCATTGCTGGAGCCCGAAGTGTTTGTAAACAAGCAGGCATCCCTCTGGCTGGTGGGCATAGCATCAATATTCCCCAACCCCTATTTGGTCTTTCAGTGACAGGGCATGTTCACCGCGACCAACTGAAACGGCATGCTGGCGCAAAGCCCGGTGATCTGCTGATCTTGACCAAACCCCTTGGGGTTGGATTGCTGGCAACCGCCATGAAAAAAGGCATCGCCACCGACAGGGACATCCAATGGGCCATTGAAACCATGAGCCAACTCAATGACATCGGTTCAGCCTTAGCCGCTATTGACGGGCTTCATGCCATGACCGATGTCACAGGCTTTGGGTTGCTCGGTCATGCAATAGAACTATGTGAAGCATCCGATGTGTCAGCCACATTAAGCAACAAAGACCTACCCACTTATAACATGAAACGGTTGATGGAACTTTATGGTCAGCATTGTCTACCCCAGGGAACTACTAAAAATTTCACAGCCTATGTGGGCGATGTCAGCAGCATGGACGGCCCGCAACTAGCCATTCTATGCGACCCACAAACCAGTGGCGGATTGCTGCTTAGTGTTGCACCAGAAGCCTTAGGTCAGGTGCAGGGCATGCTGAAACAGGCCAACCTCTGTGACGGGGTTATCGGGCATGTCCATGAAACATCTAGCCCTCGAATCACAATCAACTAAGGGACGGGCCACCCTGAAGCATCCCCTTGGCGGCTGACATCAGGGCTGCTGTGAAACCGCGCTTCACTTTGAATCATTTCAACCGCTTCAAATCGACCAATTTGTGAACGCGTTTTGAGCTCATGCCCTCGCAAGCGCAAACAGAGTTTGGTGAAGGGGCTGAGTGCATCTGCTTCTACAAAGAGAAAATCTGGCCAGCCCTGCGCATGGAGTTTCTTTTTAGCCACAGCCTCATCCAATGTCATGTCATAGCGCAAACGGTTGGTCAAAACTTGGAAGACATTGGTGATGATGGTGCTGCCTCCTGGTGTGCCAAGGGCCATGACATGACCCGATCGGCTGGCAATGGTTGGTGTCATGCTTGAAAGCATGCGTTTACCAGGACCCACGGCATTCACCCCAAAACCCACCAAGCCAAATTGGTTAGGCTTACCTGGGGATAAGGCAAAATCATCCATCTCATTGTTTAGGATAAACCCAGCAACCCAATGCTTGCTGCCGTAGGATGAATTCAATGTCGTGGTGATGGCAATGGCGTGACCCTGTTGATCAACAATGCTCAGCTGTGTGGTCTCTTCGCTCTCCTTGTGAATAAGTAGATTCAAGTCCATGGATTTGCCAGAGGTAAAGTTAGGGATTGCTTTGAATCGATCCTGAAGACGGCCAGCATCAAGCAAGGCCTCAGTGGATAACTTCATGGATGACGGATCCCCCAAATACAGGGCTCGGTCCTCATAAACCAGTCGGCATATCTCTGTGAAGTCATGCGCATAGGCCGCTGATCCATGGCGTTGCATTCGATTGCCATCACGTTCACTGGCTTGAAGCATTTGAATCAAGGCCACACCCCCACTCGATGGCGGCCCCATCGTCACAACATCATAGCCCCTGTAAGTCGTCAGCAAGGGTTGTCGCCAATGGGGTTGGTAATGCAGCAGATCCTCTGTGGTAAACCATTGATCTGCTTCCCGCATGCGATGAACAAGTGCCTCTGCCACTGCTCCCTGGTAAAATCCATCAGGGCCTTCGCTTGCAATAGTTCGCAATGTCATGGCTAAATCTGGTTGGACAAAAAGGGATCCTTCATCCCACCCACCTCGTGTGAATGGTCCAGCACCTTGTGGATTGCTTTCCCGAAAGGTGTTTGCCAACTGGTTGATTTCTAATGCTTGAATTGCTGTAAGGGGAAAGCCAAACTCTGCCAATTCAATGGCTGGCATCAACAGGTCCATCCATGGCATGCTCCCTAGGGAGTCATGCATGGCCCACATACCCGCAACAGACCCCGGAATACCTGAAGCGTACAGGCTGTGCAAAGATTTGCCTTCGATGATGGATCCATCCTTGATGTAGCTATCCGCCTGTGCGGCAAGGGGTGCTTTTTCTCGGTAATCCAGGCTAAGTGATTGACCATCAGCTAATCGCACCACAGCAAAGCCACCTCCCCCCAAGTTTCCAGCCATTGGCAAGACAACAGACAGCGCACAATGTGTTGCCACAGCTGCATCAAAGGCATTG
>DFSH01000070.1 GCA_002378565.1 Flavobacteriales bacterium UBA3442
AAAAAGATAAAAAAGCCAGCAAAGAGAACCACCGAAGTGTAGAACATGGAGATGCCAGTCTCTTGAATTGCCTTGATGGCTGCGTCCCGAATGCTTCCGCCATTAAGAACCAGCTCCTGTCGGTAGCGGGCCAAATAGTGCAGGGTGTCATCCACAGAAATACCAAAGGCAATCGAAAAGGTCAACACTGTTGAGGGCTTGATCGGGATCTGAAACCAACCCATCAGGCCTGCAGTCATGATCAAGGGAAGCAAATTTGGGATGATGGAAATCACCACCATGCGTGGGGTTTTGAACAGGACTGCCATCAGGGCAGAAATGATCAAAATGGCTAGACCCAAGCTCAACAAGAGATTGTTAATTAGGAAATCCGTGCTACGCATGAATAACACAGAGACGCCACTCAGTGTTACACCTATTTCATCGGTGTCAAAGGACGCCTCTGCCAGGGCATGAACATCCTCGAGCAACAGCATCATGTCCTCGTACATCAGATCTTCAATCTGAATAATGATGTGCAACTTGCTTTCATCTGCATTGATAAGGGATGATGCCATGGTCGAAACCATGGCAGTATCTAACACAGGAAGGACACCCACAATAGCACTCCGCTCCTCCGCTGATGGGAGCGTGTAGTCATCGGGGCTTCCCCCCATGTAGCCTTGTCGGCCAAACTTCAACACATCCACCATGGAAAATGGTCGACTGACGTGATCCAGTTTCATGATGGCTTGTTGGAACGTATCTACTGATTCCAAAACCTCAGTTGACCATACCCCACCAGGTACTTTGGTGTCAATGAGCACGTCCAAAGGCACCACGCCACCCAACTCACGCTCAAAGAATCGCACCTGTTGTACCATGGGGGATGCCTCGCTGAAATCTGCCGTAAGGTTGCCCGTGGTTTTCAGTCGAAGCATCCCCGCTGCAGTAAGCACCACAATCAAGAAGGCAAACAGATAGGTCCACTTTCGGTGGTGCATGACCACTTTAATCAGCCAATTGATCCATGATCGGACCCATCCTTGATTCAAATGCTCATAATGCCGATCCGATGGCCTAGGCAACCAGGAGTAGAGCACCGGGAGCAAGGTGATCGACGCAGCAAAAACCACCAAAATGCTCAAAGATGATCCGATGGCAAAATTGACAAGAGGCGTAGAGCTGGTGAAAATGAAGGTGGCAAAACCCATCGCGGTGGTCAAATTGGTCAACAAAGCCACGCTGCCGATCTTATTCACGGTGTGATGCAAGGCCGGCAATACTTCTTTGTCTACAGCATACACTGAATGGTATTTGTTGATGAAGAATATGCAGTTAGGCACTGCAATGACAATCAACAAGGGCGGGATCATGCCGCTGAAAATGCTTAGGTTGTGGCCAAATATACCCATGATACCAAAGGTTCCAGCCAATCCCACGCCGACAATGGACAAGGCAATGATTGCAGATCTAAGGCTTTTGAGCATCAACAGCATGATCAATATGGTCACAATGCAGGTCAGGACAATGAATATATTGATCTCAGACTGAATGCTCTGAGCATTGCTTAATCGCAAATAAGGCAATCCCGACATGTTCACGTCAATGCCTGTGTTGCGTTCAAATCGCTTGATTTCTGCCGCAAGCTGATCCAACAAAGCAAAAGCTGCAGTGCTGTAGTTTGCGTGGTCAGAGATGGACACCATCATCAAATGGGTGCGCCCATCATCATTGCGGAGCATGCCGCGGTAAAATGGTAAATCCTCGTATTGGTCGCGCAAGGCAAAGCCCTGTCGAGGTGATTTCAAAGGGCCTACCATCAGGGGGAAAGGCTGCATGGCTTGGCCTTCAGCCTCATCCATGTATAGATCCAAGGCATTGTGTATGGAAAGCACCGAAAGGACCTCTGGGGTGTTTTCAATGCGCTTGGCTAAGTCCTGCCATTGGTTCATTACCGACGGGGTAAAGAAGGACTCAGCTTTGGCGCCCAAAACAATCAGGTTGGCGCTTTGGGTAAACTCCGATTGAAAATCCGTATACTCCACCATGGCAGGATCATCCTCTGGCAGCATTTTAGGCAGATCATAGGATACAGCTACATTGCGGCCCATGAAGGCCATGCCTGCGGTGAAAACCAACCAAAAACCAACCACAAAAAGTCGGTTTGACATCAAGAAAACTGCAATCCTAGCCCACATAGTTGGCAAAGGTACTGACCGAAGGCTTGCCTAGGGTCACAAAATCTCTTTAGGGTAAATGATCGGCCGACAAGGCGCGGCATCATTTTCGATAGCTGCTACCTGCAGGTTCAATGCGTACGCTCCATCTGAAACGGATGGCGGAATATGAATCAACTCGGTGATAGTGGCTTCATGGCGTGCCTGGCTGCCGGCATTCACCTCGTTGGCTGACAAGCCCCAAAAGGCACGATGTGCCGCCAATGCACCTCCATCCTCCTCTGGGTCAATGCTGGGGCTTTCCGTTAGCAACTCTGTGACTGACTCACTGGCCAACCAAGCCGCAGCTTCGGGGTGCAAATAAGGCCAATTGCAGTTGCTATGGTCCCGTTTGCTCACATCCATGGTGGATGGCAAGGTCCTCAATGCAATGGCGCGATCCAAGGGGCCATCACCCAATGCGGATTGGATGTCTGACAGCGTGATGCAAAGGCCATGATCTTCACTGCCATCAACCGTGACAAGGGTCAAAGGAATCAACAGTGGCCAACGCAAAAGATGGATAGGGTGATCGCCTTTGCAGACATGGCCTAGGGTTTCTGTGTGGCTGCCATGCGCATGGGGGTTCAAGGTCAAATCGGTGAAATTCACCGACCCACCAAGGTCAACAGAACCCTTCCATTCTCCTAAAACCACTGGTTTTTTTTGCATGCCGCCGATGTACCAGGCCCTTGCCAGGCCTTCCATCACTGGCAGGCTTAAATCGATGCCTTGTGGCAAATCTGCGGATTGTTGCATGGCTTAAAGGTCGGTATTGTCAGTGATAAATCCAGCAGCAGCAATGGCATCTGACCACATCATGCCTGCGTCGGTTAATTTCCATCGGTCTTCCAGGCGGAGCATGTGGCCTTTAGCAATGGCATCTGACCACAAATGGTCCAAGGTCTCAGCCCATTTCCCTGCATGACTTCGCTGGAACCCAAGGTCAGTTCGAAGGCCTGTCATCAGTTGTTCATTGCGGCGTTCGATTGGGCCTAAAGTCTCCAGCTCAAAACCCAATGAATCTCCTGCTTTCATGGCCTTGATGTACATCGGGTTGTTAGCTACATTCAAACGCCGCTCCCACTGCCCATCAAAGGAGTGCGCCCCCGAACCAATGCCCACATAGGCCTCGCCTCGCCAATAAGCAGCGTTATGGCTGGCTTCAAATCCAGGCTGGCAACTGTTGCTCAACTCATAGGTCAACCAGCCTTGCTCCCGAAGGTGAGATCGGTGCCACATAAAGTCTTCCACACTTCGCTCATCCATTGGCTTTGAGATTTTCCCTGAAGCAATGTCTGCATGCAAGACTGTTTTGTCTTCCACAGTCAGGCCATAGGTTGACAGATGCGGTATATCCATCGCCAAAGCTTGCCCCACCTGATCCTGCCAATAAGCCAGGCTTGTTTCAGGGAGGCCATAGATCAAATCCATGGTGATGTGACTGAGTCCCGCATCTTGCAAGCGTTTGATGGCATCGACAGCTTGGCTGGCATTGTGTGCGCGATTCATCCACTGCAGCTGGCTGTCTTCAAAGGACTGCACACCCAAGCTGATGCGGTTCACGCCAGCTTGTATCCAGTGGTCAATGGATCGGTCATCAACATCTTCTGGGTTGGCCTCCAAGGTGACTTCAGCGCCTGCTTGCAATGGCGCATGGCTCGTCGCTGTGTCTATCAGGGATTGAATCTGTTGCGCAGTCAAAACCGATGGTGTACCACCGCCAAAATACACAGTTTGCCAACTGTCAACCTGGCCCATGCGATGGGCCATTTCCTGCCTCATGGCATCGACCATGTCATCCATGGTTTTCCACGATGTGGAGAAGTGGAAGTTGCAATAGGTGCATGCCTTGCGGCAGTATGGCACGTGGATGTAGAGGCCCTGCCCCATCAAGTCAGCGGAAGTTCAATCCGAAAGGTGCTCCCCGAACTAGGGCTGCTTACAATCACCGACAGCTTGCCGCCATGGCTTCGCTCAACGATGCGCTTGGCCAAGGATAGGCCTAACCCCCATCCACGGGTTTTTGTGGTGAATCCTGGTTCAAATACCCTGCGGCGCAGAGACGAGCTCATGCCCTTGCCATTGTCAGTGATGTCAATGACAAGGTGATTTCCCAGCCTGACACAAGCCAATTTGACTTCACCGCTTTCGCCCTCCAAGGCATCCACCCCATTGCGAATGATGTTTTCTAATACCCAACTCAGCAGCACTGGCTGCATGGCAATGTCAGGTAAGTTGTTTTCACATTGGATGTCCAACTTGACCGATTTAGGCAAGCGTTTAGCCACATAGCTTGTCATGCCTTCAATGACATCCTTGATATTGCCTGGCTCTCTGGCATCTTCTGCGCCAATTTTTGAAAAGCGATCCGCAACGGTTTGCAAGCGGTTCACATCCTTGCGGATTTCTGACATAGCCGCTGCACTGTATCCCTTTTGTTCAAGCAACTCAATCCAACCGTAAAGCGCTGACAAGGGGGTGCCTAGTTGGTGGGCGGTTTCGCGAGCAAGACCTGTCCATACCCTGTCCTGTTCTGCTTTTCTTGCCCGGGAAAAGGCTGCATAAGCTAAGGCTACATAGCAAAAAATAATCCCTAACAACAATTTTGGGTAGAGCCTGAGTCGCTTCAAATGGAGGGACTCATCCTGGTAAATGTATTGGTTCACGCCGGGCAGGACCTCAAGGGGGATAGCGTCTGCATAGGCCTTCATGACCTCAAGTCGAGCCTGTTGACGGCTTGTTGTGCTGTCACTGATTGCTAGATTTCTTGTGCTGATCACCCGGTCCTGATCATCGGTCAAGATCAAGGGAATGGACTGATTCATTTCCAAGATGCTTGTGGCCAAGGTTAGATCTGTGCCTGGATCGCTTTGTGTGACTTGTTCCACTGCCTGAGCCCATAAATCCACGCGTCGCTGCTCCTCCTTGCTCAGCTGACTGGCCAACTGTTCCGTGTACATCCACGTCAGGACGCCAATGGCCACAGCCAGCCCCATCAGTCCCACTTTCACATTTCCTTTGCCTGTCATCTTTCCTTGATTGCATGCAAGGTAATGGCTGCCTACCCTTCCTTGTGTCTTTATTCAAGGTATCTTTGTTTCAATCCAATCAAAACCCATGAGAACAGTCCTACTTACCCTAGCCATCGCAACCATGGCCATTCCAGCTCTGACTAACAATGGTGGCGCTCCTGCTGGGAAATCAGGCTCGCCAAAAAGCAACAACGCGACTTGCAACACCAGCTACTGTCACAGCGGACCAGCAGTCAGCACACAAAGCATCTCTGTGACCACTGACATCCCCACAGATGGTTACGTGGACAATGGCAGTTACAGCATCACTGTGACAATGACTGACGGCGGCACAAGTGCGCCAAAAATGGGTTTCACGGCTTCTGTAGAGGACGCATCCAACCATCAGGGCATCTTGTCTGCAGGTACAGGTTCACAAATCCAAGGCAACAATTATGTCACCCACACATCCAGTAGCACCAGCTCATCCAGCGGTTCCAACAGTTGGACTTTTGGATGGAATGCCGGCACTGCACCAGACAACACCTTGATTTACGTGGCAGGTAATTTTGCCAACAACGATGGGTCAAACGGCGGGGATGTGATCGCCAGCATGTCCATGGGGTTGACGCGTAGCCATGTCAGCTTGGACGAGCCCCTAGGCATGACCATGACCATCATGCCAAACCCTTCAAGTCAGTGGCTGAAAATTGACGCAACATTTGCCACAAGCAAAGGCACCCTTAACATCACTGACCTTCAAGGCCGGTTAATCAGATCCCAGTCTTGGACAGCTGCAGACGCTGCAGGCAAACTGATTGACGTGCGCGACTTAGCCAACGGAACCTACTTGTTGCGTCTGAGCATGCAAGACGGCCAGTCCATCGGGCAACCTTTCATTGTTCGCCACTAAACAACACTTTAGCTATGGGAATCGCTTTTGGCACACAATTGGCAAGGCATGTAGGCATGAAATACCTTCTGCTTGTTGCCTTCCTTGTTTCAGGGTTCCATCTAGCCGCTCAAGACAGCGACTTGAACTTTTACCTGCGCTCAGGAATCAACTTCAACACCAGCTCATTGGGGCTGGATTCTGGACTGACCAGTGCTGGTCAAATCCTCAACCAAGAGATCCCTAACAACGGCTACCACCTTGGCTTTTCCTTGAGAGAGTACAAAAATGATGGGCAGTTTTTGGCATTGGACGCTGGCTACCATGAAACCTCTTTTGATCTGGTTGGCATTGACCCCAATGGCAACCCTGTCACCCAAACATTGACCAGCCAGACCATTCAGGCTGCAATCAGTCCAGGCTTTCGCTTGTTTCGATTCATCCGCGCTCAGGCTGGCATCAATTGTGTCTTTCAGCTCAATGAGGACTTTCAGTCCACGTTTGACAGCTACAAGCTGGGCTATCGGCTAGGCTCTGGTTTGGATTTTGGAAATATTTCCATTGACGCCATGTACATTGCCTCTTTCATGTCTACCGATGGCACGTTTAGCAACATCCCTTTGAGCAGCAACACATCCAATTATTTATTGGGTTTGAGCGTGAAACTTTGAGTTTGGCACGCCTTTTGAAATACTCTTGACCGAGAGTCCTGCGTTTAGGTGATTTTGTGTTAATGTTTAGTAGTCTCTCGACTAAAGCCCTGTTTCGACAGGGTTTTTTGTTGCCCGCAATCCAGGCAACCTAGGGCTATGTCAAATGGATGTAAACATTCTTTGGCTCGGTGAAAAAACGCAAGGCTTCAAAGCCACCTTCCCTTCCTACGCCACTGGCCTTCACGCCACCAAAAGGTGTTCTGAGGTCCCTGACCAGCCAACTGTTCACCCAAACAATCCCTGCATGCACCTCGCTGGCAACCCGGTGGGCACGTTTGAGGTTGTTTGTCCATACTGTCGCGCTCAGGCCATAGTTGGTGGCGTTGGCCAATTCCAGCGCCTCCTGCTCAGTGTCAAAGGGCATGATGGTGACCACGGGGCCAAATATTTCCTCTTGGTTGGTCCTGCAATCCATGTTCAGTCCGGTGATGATGGTGGGATTCACGTAGAACCCGCCCTTGGCATCACCCTCCATTGTAGGGCTTGCCCCACCACATTCCACAGTTCCACCTTCATCGATTGCCAGCTGAATGTAGCTGAGAATTTTGTCCCTGTGAGCTTGTGAAACCACAGCGCCAATCTGCACCCCCGTTTGATCCGGCGGTCCGACCCTGAGCTGCTTGGTCTTAGCAACAAAAGCCTTGACAAAGCGATCATAGATGGGTCGTTCCACCAAGATGCGGCTGCCACAGAGGCAAATCTGCCCTTGGTTGGCAAAGGAGGATCGCATGGTGGTGCTGAGCATGGTGTCAAAGTCACAATCCGCAAACAGGATGTTGGGGTTCTTGCCACCCAACTCCAAGCTCAACTTCTTGAATAGAGGTGCAGCAATCCGACTGATGTGCTTGCCGGTTTCTGAACCACCCGTGAAACTGATGATTGGCACCTCAGGATGGCTGACCAATTGCTCACCAACGCCGGGTCCCGTGCCATGAACAATGTTCAAAACGCCTTTAGGGAAGTTCACCTCATCCAGGATTTGAGACAGTAAATAGGCAGTGGCTGGTGTGATCTCAGAGGGCTTTGCCACCACTGTGTTTCCCGCAGCCAGAGCTGGGGCAATTTTCCAAGTGAACAAGTACAGGGGGAGGTTCCAGGGGCTGATGCATGCAGCCACCCCAATGGGTCGACGCAAGGTGTAATTGAAGCCTTGATCACCCATGTCATGGGACTCACTGACATCGTGAAGAATAGCCGTCGCATAAAAGGCAAAATTGTCTCTGGCGCGTGGGATATCCACAGATTGAGCCAGCTTCAAAGGCTTGCCATTGTCCGTGGATTCCGCTTGTGCCAGCTCATCCAATCGTTCATTGATGCCATTGGCCACAGCCATCATGTGCTCACTTCGCTCTGCAGCTGTCAGCTTGGACCAGGAAGGGAAAGCAGCCTTTGCTGCCTTCACTGCTGATTCCACATCTGCTTGACCGCTGTCGGGAATGCTGCCATAAACCTGACCCGTTGCGGGGTTCACATTGTTCAGTGTGCGTCCAGAACTTGCCTTTGCAAACTGGCCATCGATGTAGTTGAGAATTTCCATTGACGAAGGGGGTTGCGGCGGGTTATTGTCTGGATTAGTGGATGAGATACTGGGTGGATTCAGGTGACCTACAAGGTGGGGGTCCGCCCACCATCCACGGGAATGTTGATACCTGAAATGTAGGCTGCTGCGGGTGATGCAAGGAAGCAAACAGCTTCTGCCACCTCCTCTGCTTGTGCAAATCTTCCCATCGGAATCTGGTTGAGCATGGCCTGCTCCACTGCCTGAATGGGTTGGCCGCTTTGCTTGGCCTTGTTGGCAATGATGGATGACAAGCGCTGAGTCATGGTTGCACCAGGCAAGACATTGTTCACGGTGATCTGCTTAGGGCCCAATTCCATTGAAAGGGTTTTGCTCCAGTTCCCCACCGCGGCGCGCACAGTATTGCTCACGCCAAGGCCCTTCAATGGCGCCTTCACTGACGTGCTGATGATGTTGATGATGCGACCATAACCCAAAGCATCCATGCCTGGCACAAGGACTTGAGCAAGCTGATGGTTATTGATCAAGTGCGCATTGAAGGCAGCCAAAAAGGCGCCCATATCAGCGTCCACAATGGGGCCTCCAGGAGGGCCGCCAGTGTTGTTGACCAATATTTGAAAAGGGGCATCTTTTGCAACAGCTGACACGGCGGATAGCACCTCGCTGGGTTGGCTGAAATCAGCAACAATGAAGCTGTGTGACTGGCCGTGATTGCAAGCGAGTCCATCACAAACAGATTGAAGGCGTTCAGGGTTGCGTGCCAACAAGGTGACTTCTGCGCCCCGCTCTGCCATGAGCTCTGCCACAGCTTTACCGATACCTTGACTGCTTCCCCCAATCAAGGCACGCATTCCTTTGAAACTATTTTCCATGGCATAAAGGTATGCCGCCTAACTCAGAATCAGAATATCTTGATAGTCCACTGTTTCGCCAGGGCGATCTGACCAATTGCCCTTGTGCCAGTTAATTTCTGACCATCCTGCATCATTCGCTTGTGCTTGCAGCCATTGCCAGGGGTAGGCCACATTGGCCCCGTCCACATCTGCATCCATGTAGAAAGCACCATGGCGAGGGTGCTTGAAGGAAAAATCCCTGCGTTGATTAGCTGCGGAGTCCTCATCCAAAATGAAAAAGGTGAAATACGCAGAGCCGCCCTTGCGGATGACCCGCCGGCTTTCTTGCAAATAGCGAATCACCACATCTGGGCCTATGTGGGTGAAGACTGATGTCGCAAGGGCAAAATCGAATTGAGCATCACCATAAGGAAAGGAAAAAAGGGCTGCATTCTCGCCCCCGTCGGTGTACAAATCGTTGCGAAGGGGGACATGGCTGAATTGAAAATTGGGGCAAACCCTGCTGATGCGATCCTGACACTGTTTCACGGCATGTGGGACAATATCAAAGCCTCTAAACTGGCTACTTGGCAGGAGGTAGTCTGTGAGTGGGATGGCCATTCGGCCTAAACCTGACCCGATATCCAAGACATCGTGCTCAGGCAGTAAACCACCCAATTGGATGAAGAGCTTCTTGTGAATCAGCCCATTCTCCAGGAAGTCGCCACCGCCTGTGAAAACCTCCCCGCGCAAAGGCAAATCAATGCCGTGGTATTGTGGGCGTCCTGTTGCCAAATGCCATAAATCAAAAGGCAGGAAAACCAAGCGCCTGACCCATCGACGCCCAGTTGGCGGCAACCAATAGTAAGCTCGTCTAAACATGATTAGCCCTTCATGATGGCCTCAATCTCATCGACCTCTTTTGCAATGTGTTTGGTCAAATTGATGTGGCCATCTTCTGTGATGACAATGTCATCCTCAATGCGAATGCCAATGCCTTCTTCTGGGATGTAAATACCTGGCTCACAAGTAAACACCATGCCTACCTCCAAGGGGCTGTTGTCCCAGAGTCCGTAATCATGCACATCAAGCCCTATGTAGTGAGAGGTGCCATGCATGAAGTATTTTTTGTAGGCTGGCCATGCGGGGTCTTGCGAGTCAACATCAGACTGGCTGATCAGCCCCAGGCCAATCAATTCAGTGGTCATCAACTCCCCGACTGCTTCATGGTATGCACCCAGGTTGTTGCCCGGGCGAAGCAACTCAATCGCTGCCTTCTCCACGCGAAGCACGGACTCGTATATCTCTCGCTGACGCTCTGTGAATCGGCCATTGACCGGAAAGCACCGCGTCACGTCACAGGCGTAATTGCCATACTCCGCCCCCACATCAAACAACACTAACTCACCGTCCTTGCAGCTGTCATTGTTTTCAATGTAGTGGAGCACGCAGGCATTAGGGCCTGAACCAATGATGGGTGTGTAGGCAAATCCGCGAGAGCGGTTGCGCAAAAATTCATGCATGAACTCTGCCTCCAATTCAAACTCCATGACGCCAGGCTTGAGGAAGCGAAGCACGCGATCAAACCCTTTGGTTGTGATGTCTGCAGCCACTTGCATGACCGCGATTTCCTCCGCTGATTTGACTGCACGGAGGGCATTCAAAGCGGGTGCTGAACGCCGGTAACTGTGATTAGGGAAGCGAGTGCGCAAGGATTTACCAAAGCGTTCCTCACGGGTCTCAACCTCAGAGCTTCTCCGAATGTGCTCATGGGTCAACAAGTACACATGATCTACCTGAGCCATCACTTCCTTGAGCACTTTATCAAAATCCTCCAACCAATGGACAGACTTGACCTGGCTCACCTCAGTGGCAGACTGCTTGTCCAGTTTTGCTCCTTCCCATACAGCAATGTGCTCATTGGTTTCTGTGAGGAACAGCATCTCGCGATGCTCTGGTTTTTTTGCGTCAGGAAACAGCAGCAAAATGGCCGCCTCTTGATCCACCCCAGACAGCCAGAATAAATCGGTGGCTTGGATGAAAGGCACATTGCCATCAGCCGATGTGGGGTAAATGTCCGATGCGTTAAAAAACGCCAGGGAATTAGGCTCCATGGTCGCTGTGAAACGGTCACGATTCGTTGTAAAAATGTCTGGATTCAAGCGGTGGTACTTCATGTGGACGAAGATAAGTCCTTTTCAATGGCAACTTGGTCACCGGAGGCACCTCACTTACTTTTGCTTAAAGACAAACCAACCCTTGACACCATGGCCGCAACTCGTGGACTTTTTGGATCTTCCCTAGCTAGAAAATACTGGATGGCACTGACTGGTCTTTTCCTGTCATCCTTCTTGATCATCCATTTGATTGGCAACATGCCAATCCTATTTGGGGATCAAGAAGCATTCAACCTCTATGCTGCATTCATGACCAGCTTTCCGCCCATCAAGGCTGTGAGCTACCTACTCTATGGCAGTATTTTATTGCATGCCATTGACGGCATCTTTCTGATGCGGCAGAACAAGGTTGCTCGACCGGAAGCTTATGTGTCATACAATGGCAAAGCCAATGCAACATGGGCCTCACGAAACATGGGCCTGCTTGGTATTTTCACCTTGCTCTTTCTAATCATCCACATGCGCTCATTCTGGTATGAAATGCACTTTGGCCATGTGCCAACCATGGACATCGAAGGGGCGCAAGTGAAAGACCTTTACACCATGACCATTGAGGCATTCCACCAATTGTGGTATGTGATCCTTTACGTGGTCTGCATGATAATGCTAGGCTTCCACCTTTCCCATGGCATGAGCTCTGCCTTTCAGACATTGGGACTCAACCACCCCAAATACACGCCCGCTATTGAGAAGGCGGGACGCTATTTTGCATGGATCATGGCCCTTGGTTTTGCCATCATTCCTGCGTATGTCTACCTCCAACATTTGACCGCTTAATCCACCATCATGCTAGATTCAAAGATTCCTAAGGGAGCCCTCGCTGACAAGTGGACCGACTACAAATCCTCAGTTCCACTCGTCAGCCCAGCCAACAAACGAGCCATTGAAATCATTGTGATTGGCACGGGACTCGCGGGTTCTTCTGCTGCTGCCTCACTGGCAGAGCTTGGCTACAAGGTCAAGGCATTTTGCTTCCAAGACAGCCCACGTCGCGCACACTCCATTGCCGCCCAAGGTGGCATCAATGCGGCAAAAAATTACCAGAATGACGGTGACTCTGTGCACCGCCTATTCTACGACACCATCAAAGGTGGCGACTACCGCAGCCGCGAAGCCAATGTGCATCGCCTGGCTGAATGCAGTACCGACATCATTGACCAATGTGTGGCGCAAGGTGTGCCCTTTGCCAGAGAGTATGGCGGGCTACTTGACAACCGTTCCTTTGGCGGCGTGCAAGTATCCAGAACCTTTTATGCAAAAGGTCAAACCGGTCAGCAATTGCTGCTGGGTGCCTACTCTGCCCTATCTCGCCAAGTAGCAAAAGGCAATGTGACCATGCACACTCGCCATGAGATGGTTGAGCTTGTGAAGGTCGACGGCAAGGCACGGGGCATCATTGCTCGTGACCTGGTCAGTGGTGAGCTTGAACGCCATTCTGGTCACGCGGTGCTTTTGTGCACTGGCGGTTACAGCAATGTCTTCTTCTTGAGCACCAATGCCATGATGTCCAATGTCACTGCTGCCTGGAAGGCGCACCGTAAAGGCGCCTACATGGCCAACCCCTGCTTCACGCAGATTCACCCCACCTGCATTCCCGTCAGCGGCGAGTCCCAATCCAAGCTAACCTTGATGTCAGAATCCTTGCGAAATGACGGACGAATCTGGGTTCCCAAGCACAAAAAAGACGCAGAGGCCATTCGGTCTGGCAAACTCAAAGCTACCGATCTGAAAGAAGCAGATCGTGATTACTACCTTGAGCGACGCTACCCCGCCTTTGGCAACCTGGTTCCCCGTGATGTGGCATCCCGTGCCGCCAAAGAACGCTGTGATGAAGGTTATGGTGTCAACGCCACTGGCCAAGCAGTTTACCTAGACTTTGCAGCTGCTTTCATGCGCTATGGTCAGGAAGAAGCTAATGTGAAAGGCATCAACAATCCAAGCCAGGATGAACTGCGCTCCATGGGAGAGAAGGTCATTGAGAACAAGTATGGCAACCTGTTTCAGATGTACGAAAAGATTACGGCTGACAACCCCTACCAGACCCCCATGATGATCTTCCCTGCGGTGCACTACACCATGGGTGGCATGTGGGTTGACTACGACTTGATGACCACAGTACCCGGCTTGTTTGCATTGGGTGAAGCCAACTTCTCTGACCATGGCGCCAACCGCCTTGGGGCTTCTGCCTTGATGCAGGGATTGGCTGATGGCTACTTTGTCATTCCTTACACCATTGGCAATTTCTTGTCACAAGACATTCGCACCGGTGCCATTGCCACAGACAGCCCTGAATTTGTTGAAGCTGAACAAGTAGCTAGAGATCGCATGGAAGCCTTCTTGAACAACAAGGGTACCCAATCTGTTGACAGCTTCCATAAAGCCTTAGGTAAAATCATGTGGGCAAAGTGTGGCATGGCCCGCAACGCAGAAGACCTTAAATCTGCCGCTGCAGAGATACGTGAACTTCGTGACAGTTTTTATAAAAACGTGCGGGTCACAGGCACAATGAATTCCATGAATCCAGAACTGGATAAGGCTGGCCGTGTGGCCGACTTCATGGAGCTTGGCGAGCTCATGTGCATGGATGCCCTTGCTCGTGAAGAATCTTGTGGCGGTCATTTCCGTACAGAATACCAGTCAGAAGATGGCGAAGCATTGCGCCAAGATGACAGCATGACCTTTGTCTCCGCATGGGAGTTCAAGGGTAACGACCCCGGCAAGGCGACACTCCACAAGGAGGACCTTGCCTTTGAATCTGTGGAACTTAAAACACGCTCATACAAGTAATGAATTTCACCATCAACGTTTGGCGCCAATCTGGCCCTGAGGCCAAAGGCCGCATCGAGACTTACCCGGTTTCTGGGATTTCTGATCACATGTCCTTTTTGGAGATGATCGACGTGCTCAATGAGCAACTCATCAACCAAGACATTGAGCCCGTGGTCTTTGATCATGATTGCCGCGAAGGCATTTGTGGCTCATGCTCCATGTTCATCAATGGCGAAGCACATGGTCCTGGAAGATCCATCACCACCTGTCAACTGCACATGCGTGAGTTCAAGGACGGTGAAACCATCACCATTGAGCCCTTCCGTGCCAAGGCATTCCCCATCATCAAGGATTTGATGGTTGACCGTTCCTCCTTGGATCGCATCATTCAATCAGGCGGTTTTGTGTCTGTGAACACTGCTGGCAAACAACCAGATGCCAATGCCATCCCTATTGAAAAGGCCGATGCCGATGCTGCCTTTGACGCTGCCACTTGCATTGGCTGTGGTGCTTGTGTTGCAACCTGCAAAAACGCCTCTGCCATGCTCTTTGTCGGGGCAAAGGTTAGCCAATTTGCTCTCTTGCCTCAAGGAAAAATTGAAGCCGAAGATCGCGTCTTGAATATGGTCAACCAAATGGACCTTGAGGGATTTGGCAACTGCACCAACACCGGCGCTTGTGAAGTTGAATGCCCCAAAGGCATCAGCTTAGAGACCATCGCTCGCATGAATCGTGAATTCCTCAGCGCCTCATTGTCAAGCAAATAAAAATTAGGCACAATTTTCGCTCATCTCAAAATCCTTACATTTAGCATCTAACTTTACCATCATGAAAAAAATACTCGCTCTTGCAGTTGTTGTTGCCCTGGCAGCCGGTTGCACAAAAGACCCCACCCTCGCTGACCGTATGGAAGGCGATTGGTTGGTCAATGACATCACTGCATCTGGACAGATTACCATTCTTGGAACCTCTGTGCCTTTGATTGCCAACGACAAAAGCATCACTTCAACATCAACATTCACCATGATTCAGGAACCCAATTCCGCCACGTACAGTGTAGATGCGGTGCTTGAAGTTAGTGCTGGGACAACGTTCGATTTCCCTTGGCAGCAAAGCGGAAGTGGCACTTGGGAAACCATTCCTGGCAATGGCATTGCGCCTGACTCCGTCTACTTGGTCACAGACAGCTCCACAACCAAGTATGAAGTCTTGAACTTGCTTGACAACGATGTACGCCTTCGCACATTGACAGCAGTTGACTTCCAAGGTCAAGGCATCAACCTTTTATTGGAAATGGGGTTCGCCCGTCAATAGCTCATTAATCATGCATGCATGGTGACATTCTCATCCCTGAATTCAGTTTTGAGACCACTTCATTGGCATGCCTATAGCAATAAACCCGTCCTTGTGGCGGGTTTTTTCATGCCTCATTTTTGGGTTTCCTCCGTCGTGTAAGCCGTCCAACCTTGAGCAGAGATAGGCAACTGGTCACCAGCTTGATTGATCATGAAACTGCCCTTATCTGCATCTGACATGTGACCAATGGCTGTCAAATTGGGGTTGCCCTTGATCTTATCCCAGTCTGAAATGCTGACGGTGAACAGCAATTCATAATCCTCGCCGCCATTGAGGGCAGCTGTTGCGGGATGTAGGCCAAACTCTTCACAGAGCCTGATGGTTGCCGGGTCAATCGGTAGCTTGTCTTCAAAAATAGCACAGCCTGTGACGCTCTGTTTGCACAAGTGCAAGAGCTCTGAACTCAAACCATCAGAAATGTCAATCATGCTTGTTGGTTTCACATCCAAGTCCTTGAGCAGGGCAGCAACATCTTGCCTAGCCTCTGGCTTCAATTGGCGCTCTAAAACATACTCATGGCCTTGCAAGTCTGGTTGAAAGTTGGGGTCTGCCTCATAGGTGGTCTTTTCCCTGCGTAAGATTTGTAGCCCCATGTAGGCTGAACCAAGGTCCCCCGTTACCACAATCAAATCGTTGGGTTTTGCGCCACTTCGTCTGACAGCCTGGCCCTTGTCAACCTCACCCATAGCCGTTAACGACAAGACTAGCCCTGACATGGATGAGGTGCTGTCACCACCCACTAAGTCCACGCCATAATTTTTGCAGGCAAGGTTCAGGCCTTCGTACAGTTCCTCTAAGGCTTCCAAAGGAAAGCGATTGCTCGCTGCCAAGCTGACCAATAGCTGGGTTGGCTTGCCGTTCATGGCATAGATGTCTGAAAAGTTAACCACCGCCGCCTTGTAGCCCAAGTGCTTCAAAGGCATGTAGGTTAAATCAAAGTGGACGCCCTCCACAAGCATGTCTGTGCTGAGCAAGCTATCCTTGCCGCCGTGATTGACAATGGCAGCGTCATCACCTACACCCAGGGTGGTGCTTTTCTGCGTCAATTGAACCATGGATGTCAATCGATCAATCAGGGCAAATTCACCCAATGTTTCGAGGGGCGTTCTTTTGGGGGATGGGTCTTGAATCATGGGGCAAATTTCGGCATATCTTTGCCAAAACAACCCTATTGTAATGAATCATTCGTACAGTGCTGAAATACGCACTTTCATGGACTGGGTGCGCGAGCGCAACCCACATGAGCCTGAGTTTCTACAAGCCGTCGAAGAGGTAGCTGAAGCTGTCATTCCACACATTGAGTCCAACCCCAAATACAAGGAAGCCAGAATTCTCGAGCGCCTGACTGAGCCTGAGCGCTTGATCAGCTTTCGCGTGAACTGGACAGACGACCAGGGCAACGTTCAGGTGAACCGCGGCTACCGAGTCCAGTTCAACTCAGCCATTGGCCCTTACAAGGGCGGCCTTCGCTTCCATCCCTCTGTGAACCAGAGTGTGTTGAAGTTCTTGGGCTTTGAGCAGGTCTTCAAAAACGCCTTAACAACATTGCCTATGGGCGGTGGCAAGGGTGGTGCTGACTTCAACCCCAAAGGCAAATCAGATGCTGAAGTGATGCGCTTTTGCCAGTCTTTCATGACTGAGCTTGCAAAGCACATTGGCCCCAATACGGATGTGCCAGCAGGTGACATTGGCGTAGGTGGTCGCGAAATTGGCTACCTCTTTGGTCAATACCGCCGCATGCGCAATGAGTTTGCCGGTGTCCTTACGGGCAAAGGCATCAACTGGGGTGGGTCCTTAATTCGCCCTGAAGCTACTGGCTATGGCACCGTCTACTTTGCGAAGGAGATGCTTGCAACCAAGAACGAAAGCTTCCAAGCCAAGACCGTTGTGGTTTCTGGTTCTGGCAATGTGGCGCAATACGCCGCTGAAAAGGCTACTGAGCTAGGTGCAAAAGTTGTCACGATGTCTGACTCTTCAGGCTTTGTGCATGACCCTGATGGCATCGACGCAGAGAAATTGGCCTTTGTCATGGATCTCAAGAACAACCGCCGTGGTCGAATCAACGAATACGCTGACAACTACCCCTCAGCCACCTTCCACAAGGGAGAGAAGCCCTGGTCCATTGCTTGTGATGTCGCGTTGCCTTGTGCCACACAGAATGAGCTTGACGGCGATGCAGCTAAGGTCTTGGTTGCCGGCGGCACCATTTGCATTGCAGAAGGAGCCAACATGCCTTGCACACCGGAAGCCATTGAGGCCTTCCACAGCAACAAGGTTCTGTTCAGCCCTGGCAAAGCATCCAATGCAGGTGGTGTTGCCACCTCTGGCTTAGAGATGTCGCAGAACAGCCTTCGCATGAACTGGACAGCTGAAGAGGTTGACCAAAAATTGCACGCTATCATGGTAGACATCCACGCTGCCTGTGTCAAACACGGCACCCGAGAAGATGGCTATGTTGACTACGTGAAGGGCGCCAATGTCGCTGGTTTCATCAAGGTTGCTGATGCGATGTTGGACCAAGGCGTAATTTGATTCACAGATCTGTATTAAACAAAAAAGCCC
>DFSH01000085.1:0-1428 GCA_002378565.1 Flavobacteriales bacterium UBA3442
ACATTGGCGTCTTGAAGCCAGACCAAAGCACGCCGTGAAGCATCGTATTCAACGGGTAGGGTGACCAGGGCAAAGGAGGCAATGATGGCTTGTGCAGCAATCAAAAAGAGCAATATGCTTTTAAACCCAAGTCCCAGCATGCCCATCCCAAACAGGGAAGCAAAAAAGACAATATTCATCAACTTGCCGCTGGCATTGACAATGGGAACCAAGCCTGTTCGCAAGTCAAGCCATTCGTACTTGGTGGCGTGTTGAACGGCGTGGCCACATTCATGGGCGGCAATAGCTGCAGCTGCCACATGGTTGCCATGGTAGACATCTGGGGACAGATTAACTGAGCTGTCCTTTGGGTTGTAATGATCGGTGAGTCGGCCTTCTACGGCTGTGATGTTGACATTTTGAAGTCCGTGATCGTCCAGCATCTTGCGTGCAATATCACGACCGGTCAGGCCATTGTCAATGGGCAGAGCTTGGTATTGCTTGAAGCGTCGCTTAAGTTGGGCTTGGACGGCAAAACCAAGAATCATGAAGCCAATGAGGATGATGAAAATCATAGCTGGGGAATTTGTGTGGAAAAGTACAATGTTCATGCCAATGAATGCGAACTGACAAGATGTAGATTTGAAAGATGGAAAAGCTCGACAGGCCTCTGATTTTGGTTACCAATGATGACGGCATCACTGCGCCAGGTATTCGGACGTTGATTCGATGGATGAATGCCATTGGGGACGTCGTTGTTATGGCGCCAGACAGCCCCCAGTCAGGCATGGGGCATGCCATCACCTTGCATGACCCTCTCCGATGCGAGCCCCAACAGATCGATGCGGGACCACAAAAGGAGCATTCCTGCAGCGGCACACCGGTTGACTGTGTCAAGTTGGCAGTTCATGAAGTGTTGGACCGTCGTCCGGACTTGATTGTGTCAGGCATCAATCACGGAAGCAATGCCTCAGTGAATGTGATTTACTCTGGAACCATGTCGGCGGCAGTGGAAGGTGCCATGCAGGGCATTCCTTCGATTGGCTTCAGTATCCTTGACTACGATTGGCAAGCGGATTTTTCACAAGCAGAAACTTTGGTGATGGATGTGGTTCGACGCGTGCTGTCTCAGGGATTACCTTCAGGCATATGCCTCAATGTCAACATCCCAAAAGTGAGTGACAAACCCTATGCAGGCTTGAAGGTCTGCCGCCAAGCACAAGCTAAGTGGGTTGAGTCATTCATCAAGCGGAATGACCACATGGGCAAACCCTATTATTGGATGGCAGGTGAGTTCAATGACCTCGATGGCAGGGAGGATACTGATATTTGGGCCCTGGCTAACAATTACTTGTCCGTGGTGCCTATTCAGTTTGATCTCACGGCACATCACCATTTGGCACAAATCCATCAAACCTTGGATGCATGAGCCCAGAGCGAACAAGGAAC
>DFSH01000085.1:1696-5390 GCA_002378565.1 Flavobacteriales bacterium UBA3442
GGGGGCATTGCTGCCTTGACACCCTTAGCCGTGTGGGCCTATTTGTACAGGGCCTACCCTGACTTGCCACCCTTGGTTGGCATGCATCCAGATTTACTGAGTTACTTGTTGAATAAGGTGCTGATGTTCACCTTCTTGATTGAGGTGCCATTCTTCGTTGTCTTTGTTTTAATGCATCGCATGAAGATGGTGAAAATGATGCTGATTGTCAGTGCCATGTATGCAATCATTGCCATTGTGTGGCGTTGGGAATGGTTGTGAAGCGCATCTTTATCATGGCTGGCGAAGCCTCAGGTGACATGCTTGGTGCTGAACTGATGCGTGCCTTGCTCACAAAGCAGGAGGGTTTAGAAATCACCTTTTGTGGTGGCCCATTGATGGAAACAGCTACGGCAACCCAATCACTGATTCCCCTTGAGAAGTTAGCCATGATGGGTTTTGTTGAGGTGGTGAAAAAACTGGGTCAGGTGAGGCAAAACTTCCAGATTGTTCAGCAGCATTTACGAAACAACCCCTGTGATGTTGTTGTGTTGATTGATTACCCTGGATTCAACATGCGATTGGCAAAATGGCTGAATCGTCAAGGCATTCGTCAGGAAGGAACGCGTGTGATACAATGGGTTTCTCCTCAGGTATGGGCATGGAAAAAGGGCCGGGTGAAGGCATTGAAATCCCATTGCGATTTGCTGGTGCCGATTTTGGCTTTTGAGCAAGACTTTTTAATGAAACATGGGGTAGCTTCCCGCTACATGGGCCACCCCATGTTGGATCGCATCCCGCAGCAGGCAGAGGCGGTCACCAAAGCACCTGTCCTGGCCTTAGCTCCTGGTAGTCGCTTGCAAGAATTCAAGGCACACATGGCTCTTTTTGCTGAAACCGCTGCATTGATGGGCATGGAAGCCATGTGGATCAGGCCCGCGCACATCAATGCAATAGCTTACAGGGCATTGTTGCAACAGCACGCCCCTGACGCGCCAAGCCACTGGGCAATCAATGAAGGCATGCAGCATGTTCAAGGCTGCCAATTAGCCCTGGTCGCTTCAGGAACAGCCACTCTGGAATGCACATTGTACGGCACAGCCATGGTGGTAGCTTTCAGAACCCACCCCATCAATTTTTTGCTGGCAAAGGCTTTGGTTAAGGTCCCATACATTGCCTTGGTCAATTTGTTGCTCAACAAAGAAGTTGTGAAAGAGCGCATTCAGGGCGATTGCAATCCCCAACAGCTAGCGAAGGACTTGCAGTGGCTCTTGGATCAACCCAACCATGCACAGCAGCTGCAACAAAGCCTTCGCGAGGTGATGGGGCCAGCTCATGCCGTGAATCAACTGGCAGATCATGTACTGGAAGCTTAAGTCTCTGACCCTAATGCCTTTGATGCTCTGGTGCGTGCTGATGTCAAGCCCGGTCGAGGCTCACTCTGACCCCGTGAGAATGGGCATTTTCACCAACCATCGATTGTCACGACTAGCCGTTGGAGGCAATGACCTCACCATCCTAGGCTACAAGCAAGGCATGCCCGACAGTTTAACAAGTAACTATTTCATTGTCCGTCCAGGAAGCTGGGGCAAGGTGGTAGGTACTTTGGCGGATGCGGTTGATTATGACTCTTTGGTGGTGATCAGCGCCTCTGAAATCACGGTTCAGGTGAATGGCTACCGAGAACGGGTTTACCGTGGCCGGTTGGTTTGTCAGGGCAGACCTGGCTACGTTCAGCCGGTTGCAATCCTAGGCATTGAGGCTTATTTGACAGGGGTTGTGCATGCTGAATTAGGTAAACTGAGCCATCCAAATCTATGGAAGGCTCAGGCTATCGTGGCACACACCTGGTTGATGAAAAACCAAGGGAAATTTGCCCATGATGGATTTTCAGTCACGGATGATGTGCGATGCCAGGTTCACCATGGGTTAGCGCCCAAGGAGCGGCAGATGGCATTGGCCTCAGCCATTGACAAGGTCAGTCACTTGTACCTGGCAACATTGAAGGACAGCAAGCCCATTGAGGCCTTGTTTCATGCCAATTCAGGTGGGGCATTGATGCCATCTGCCTGGTATTTCTCTCACAGGGAATACCTGATTGCTAAGCCCGACAGTTTTTCAATCAACTGTCCGCAAAGTGAATGGCATCGTCAATTGAGTGTGGATGAATGGGTCAAGGTGTTGGCCACTAACATGGGTTGTGACATCGATGAAGGCTTCACAGAATTTGCAACCAGTATTCAGCAAAAGCATCGACGGGAAACCTTAGCCTATCAGGGCCATGAGATCCGCCTTCGCACCATTCGCGAGAAATTTCAGCTGCGCTCCACCTGGTTTTGGGTAAACAAGGTGGAAAATGGCATGGTGCACTTGCAGGGCAAGGGTTATGGTCATGGGATTGGAATGAGTCAGGAGGGTGCCTATCACATGGCTGTTACAGGGCATGATTACCTGGCTATTCTGGCACATTATTACCCACACACCCGCCTGCTTACCTTGAAGCATTGAGGTAACCTAAACCTTTACATACCGACTTCAATCAAAGGGTTGTGGCAGCTTGCGGCATGGCAAAGTCGCTGCATATCGGTGCCTGGTTGGTCATCCTTTTTGCCGACGCATCCTGGGTGAACATTGAAGGCTTGCTGATTGCTTGTTTGCTTTCTGCCCTAGCTATGTGGCGATCCATGCCTTGGTCTAGTCAAGCACTCTGGGTCAGTTTGTCAGCAGCAATGTGCTACCATGCCCTGACACCGACCTTGGATGTCAGTCGCAGCTATGACTCGCCAGGGATCAGCCTGAGTCGCCACTTGTTCCAAGACAGCATTGGCTTAGTCTGGGTCACGGATCGACGTCTGCCACTGGATGCCAGATTGCAGGTGACTGGCACTGTTTCGCCCTGGTCAGATCGCGTGATCCCCATGGGCTTTAATCCGGAGCAAGTCTACGGACCAAGAGGCGCCGTGGGACTGCTCCATGTATCTGTGATGGACAGCCTTGGCATGCAAGGATCATGGACGGCCAAGGTGAAGCGTCGTTGGCGAAAGTGGGTAAAAAAACAGCCATGGCCTAAGGATTTACAAGGGTTAGGATTGGCGCTGACCTTGGGTGATCGATCGATGTTATCCTACCCATGGAAACAGGCCTTCATTGACGCAGGGATGGCACATGTGCTGGCTTTGTCAGGTTTTCATCTGGGGTTGATTACCATGGTTTTTCAGTGGATGCGGTCCCTATTTCCAGCTAGGTGGCGACCTTGGTGGATGCTGATTGGTGGTCTCTGTACATGGGTGTTGGTGCCCTTGGTTCAAAGCCCAAGTGTCCTCAGAGCCGCCTTTTTTTTAACCATCATGCAAGTGCTTGCCCTTCGGTCAAAGCACTCATCTGGCATGGATCGAGCGCACCTTGCCGGGTTCTTGTTATTGCTTTTGTGGCCTGATCTAGGTAAGCAGATGAGCTTCCAGTTAAGCATGACTGCAGTGATGGCCATCATCTTCATTCAAAGCCCCCATGGGAAGACGATCCAATCAAAAATTGTTGGAATATCCATGGTTTCCCTGGCTGCCCAATGGGCCACGCTGCCTTTGATAGCCATGACCTTTCACCGTTTTCCCTGGGGCTTTTTATTTGCCAATTTGCTACTGCTTCCCCTGGTCATGCTGATTTACCCCTTGGTTGCTTTGTCTGTGGCACTGTCGTGGTTCTCATTGGCATTGCC
>DFSH01000022.1:0-42920 GCA_002378565.1 Flavobacteriales bacterium UBA3442
ACAAAGTAGGGCGGGAAAATAGTGGTGTGCCAACCAGGAATGACTGAAGTAGCAAAGTCCATAGATACAATAGTGTGTACCGACAGCACCAAGGGTGTTGCCAGACCAGCTAAGACCAAAGACACTTCTTCAAATCGCTGCCAATGCTTGGCTTTACCACCCCAACCAAAGGAGAGAATCTTGTATATGTGCTTCTGAACAGGGTTGATGGCTCTGTCACGAACCATTGCAAAGTCAGGAATCAATCCCACATACCAGAACACGGATGACACAGTCAAGTAGGTAGAAATAGCAAACACATCCCACAGCAGCGGCGAGTTGAAGTTCACCCACAATGGACCAAATTGGTTAGGGAAAGGGAAGACCCAGTATGCATTCCAGATTCGTCCCATATGAATAAGGGGGAAGAGACCCGCCTGAATCACTGAGAAAATAGTCATAGCCTCTGCTGAACGGTTGATGGCCATTCGCCAGCGTTGACGGAACAGCAACAACACCGCGGAAATCAAGGTGCCCGCGTGACCAATGCCGACCCACCAAACAAAGTTGGTGATGTCCCATGCCCAGCCAACAGTCTTGTTCAATCCCCAGACACCAATGCCCTCACTGATGGTATACACAATGCAACCAAGTCCCCAAAGGAACATGACCAAGGCGATGCTAAAAACAACCCACCATGCCTTTGGCGCAGCAGTTTCAATGGGGCGAACCACATCTAATGTGATATCATGGTAGGATTTGTTTCCACCAATTAGTGGCTCCCTAATGTCTGATTCGTAATGCATGATTGCCTATTTCTGGATTATGCGCGGTTGCGAACTTTGGTTTGATAGAATACTGATGGCTGCGTGCCAATTTCATCCAATAGGTGGTAAGCACGTGCCTCCTTTTTAGCTGCAAGGACAGCGCTGCTACTGTCATTGACATCACCAAAGATGATAGCTCCTGATTCACAAGCTTGAGCACAAGCTGTAGTGACTTCACCGTCTTTGATTGGACGACCTTGTTTCTTTGCTTCCAATTTACCAAACTGGATGCGCTGAATGCACATGGAACACTTCTCCATGACACCCCTTGATCGAACCGTGACATCAGGATTCAATACCATGCGTCCAAGATCATCTTGGGCTGGGTTAACATCAGCAAATTTGTCATTGGCAATGTAGTTGAACCAATTGAAGCGACGCACTTTGTACGGGCAGTTGTTGGCGCAATAGCGTGTGCCTATGCAGCGGTTGTAAGCCATGTGGTTCAATCCTTCACGGCTATGAGATGTGGCTGCCACAGGACAAACTGTCTCACAGGGAGCATTGTTGCAATGCTGACACATCACTGGTTGGAATACCACCTCCGGGCTTGATGAAGGCTCCTCCATCTTCGCGTACATTTCTATGCCGCCAAGACCTTCCGCTGTAGCGACTTCCTTGTCCATGTCGGATGAGTAGTAGCGATCAATGCGCAACCAATGCATGTCACGGTGGTTGCGGATTTCCTCCTTACCTACGACTGGTACGTTGTTTTCAATGTGGCAAGCCACCACACAGGCACCACAACCCACACAAGAGTTCAGGTCAATGCTCATGTTCCACATATTCATGGTCTGATGATCATGGCTTGTCCAGAGGCTTGCCTCATCGGTTGACTTGACGCCATCCAATGTGTGAAAGGTCATCTTCTCATTCCAGCTTTCGCCACTGGCATCATTCATGTAATCCGCCAAGGTGACTTCGTTCACGATTTTTCTACCCATCATGGTGTGACCAAGCTGTACGGAGGCAAATTCATGCTCGCCTTCAACGGCTGTGATGCTTACTGCTGCAAAACCTGCTGTCAAATTCAAATCATAGGCATTGATACCCATGTCATTGGCAACGCGGCCTGCATGGGTTCTGCCGTAACCATAAGCTAGACCAACACTTCCCGCTGCTTGACCCGGTTGAATCAAGACAGGCACATTGTTGAGGGTCACATCACCCAAGGTGACATTCACCATGCTGCCATTCAAAGCGCCATTGCTTTGGGTTTCATTGACCAAACCTGCTTTCATTGCATCTGCTGCTGACATCGTGAGGTAGTTGTCCCAAGATACACGGGTCACAGGATCTGGTAATTCATGCAACCATGGGTTGTTGGATTGAAAACCAGCACCAACTGAGTTGCCATACAATGCCAATTCCCACTCGCCTGAAGCCGTAGCGTTTGCAAATTTTGAAGCATCAGCGACGCCATCATGTACTCTGCTTCTCCAGTCCGCATTCAAAGCAGGACCTTCCTTGATGTTTGCACCACCATCATGGATGGTTTTCGACCATCCTAAGCCATATGTGTTAACCACTGTGGCTTCTGACAACTCCTTAGCTGAAGATGAAATACCCGCAGCATGAGCCAAAACCTCAATGGCTGGCTTGCTGTCAAATAAGGGCTGAATGGTCGGTTGTGACATGGCTAATTCGCCAGAAACGGGCTGGTAATCTGCCCATGACTCCAAGTAGTGAGGGACTGGAGCTGCAACGGAACACAGAGATGCCGTTTCATCCAAGCGGTCACAAAGCGCAAGGCTGTGATCCACGTGGCTCATTGCATCCGCAAAGCCAGGACGGCTGTACACTGGATTGCAACCAGTAATAATCAAGCTGCCAACATGGCCATCTTTCATTGCTTGCATCAAATTGTTGATCTTTTCGTCACTGCCTGAACGCAAGTAGCTTGGCTTCATTGTGATGGCATTGGACCCGCTATTGATAGCAGCTGCAAGGTGAGCATGGCCCTTTGCATTGTTGCCCGCTAATGTCAGGCAATTGGCGCCTGCGGCGCGCATCTCTGCTGCCAGGTCATCCAGTTGAGCTTTCAATGCAGTAGACAAATTGCCTTCAGAAGCCAGTCCTGCAGATCCTGTGGTGCGATTGACCAAGTAACCAAGTACAGCGCCTTGTTCAGATGGCTTGATTTTGATCCGCTTGTCTGCATTAGACCCCGTCAAACTGAGATTGCTTTCAACCTGTACATGACGCAACATGCCCTTTCCGGGCTTGCGGCGTTTTGCGTAAGCTGCTCCGATATGCTGGACTGAATTGCCAGAAAGGAAGTCGTCACCAACAGAGACAATCAGGTCCGTGCCAGAAAGGTCCAACAATGGCAGGGCGCGCTGACCCGTCAACATCTCCCACGTATCCAAAGCTTCCGATGAAGAGATGGCATCCATTTCCACATGGCTGAAGTTGCTGTATCGATCACGCAAAGTTGCCAATACCGACTTGAAAGACTGACTGAAAATGCTGCCTGTCAACAAAACAAATTGCTTACCTGAAGCTAATGACACCTCAATAGACTTCATCAAATCTGCTTCTACATCAGGCCAGCTGATAGCTGAACCATCAATTTGCGGATTGCGAAGGCGCTCTGAATCATACAATGACAAAACAGAAGCCTGAGCCCTTGCATTGGTGCTGTTATTGAATCTGGCATCATCACCAGCATTAATCTTGATGGGGCGACCCTCACGGGTTTTCACCAAAATGGAGGCATAATCCTCACCATCAACATACGTGCTCGCGTAATAAGACGGGATGCCCGGCGTCAAGCTCTCGGGCTGGATGACGTAAGGGATGCTTTCTATGATTGGCTGCTCACAAGCTGCCAAGGTTGCTGCAGCAGTTGAGAATCCAAGGTATTTCAAGAAGTCACGACGGCTTGTTTGAGATTCCATGACCTGATCATCACCTAAGAATTCCGTTGTCGGAATCTTCTCTGCGAATTCATTCTGCGCAAAAGTGGTTGCAGTCTCGCTCTGGGCAAGCTGATCAACTGATTTCCAATAAACTTTATTGTTGTTCATGTTGTGGAATTAATAGTGGCATTTACCGCACTCCAAACCACCAATGTCTTCCACCATAATGGATGCATCGTGGAAACGGGCTGCGAGTCGTTCATTGATTGACTGACCTCCATGCGAGGATGCTTCGTCATAAAATCCATTGTCAGTTTTAACCTTGGTTTCACGGTGGCAATTGATGCACCAACCCATGGTCAATTCAGAATACTGAAATAGTATCTCCATGGCTTCAACGGGGCCATGGCAGGTCTGACAAGCCACCTTGCCTGCCGTCACGTGCTGAGCATGATTGAAGTAGGCAAAGTCAGGTAGGTTATGCACGCGGATCCATCGAATGGGCTGTTGCTCATAACCTTTGATGTAGGCACGGTCAACTGGATCCCAACCAATGGCTGCATAAATTTTTGCAATCTCAGGTGAGTTCTCGCCGTGGTATTTTAACAAGCCAGACTCATCTGTGATTTCAGACCCGTCGATGTACATGTGACAGTTCATGCAAACATTGGCTGATGGTATGCCGGCAATGCGAGAGCTTCGAGCTGAACTATGGCAATAGTTGCAATCAATTGCATTGTCACCTGCATGGACCTTGTGTGAATAAGCAATGGGCTGTATTGGCTCATAGCTTTGCTGAACACCAATCCCCATCATCCATGAAAAGAGAACTTTCAAAAAGGTGATGGCTAAGACAACGGTGAGAAAAGTCATGAATCGGCGATTGTTCGCTAAGACACGAATCAAATAGCTCGCATCATCCTTGAGACTCATCGCTGGGTCACCTTGAATTTGCTTCAAAGTGTTTTTGACGCGAATCAACAGACCCAAGAACAGCACCAAGAAAGCACCAAGAATGACAAGCAAAATAGTGGGGTCTTCTTCAGCCTCCAAAACAGGGGCAACAGCAACCGCAACGGCCTTCTTGTCTCCTTCCTCACAGTAGGCAATGATGTTTTGGATATCTTCTGTGGACAATTGAGGGAAGGCCTGCATGACCGATCCATTGTATTCATCGAAGATCGCATTTGCATCAGCATCTCCACTAGCGCGAAGTTTTGCGTTGTCGCGAATCCACAAAATCAACCACTCTTCAGAGCGACGTTCCATGATTCCACCCAAGGCAGGTCCGATCAGTTTTTTATCCAGCTTGTGACAAGAGGCACAATTGGTCTTGTACAATTTCTTTCCGTTCTCAATATCCACCTGGCCATAGATTGGCTGTGTGGCACTGAAGATGAGAATGAGGGCCAAAGCGATTTGGCCATACAGACTCCGCGAGATACGCATAGGTTGCGGCATGATTCTATGTTTCAGGGTCTTTTTGAAGCAGTGCAAAAATAGGGCTCATTTGACAAGGAGAAGGGGTTCTACCATGAGCATTTTTAGTTTAGAACATTTCTAAATTGGGAGGCCCTGCTCGTATTTGTCCGACCTTTGTATCAATGACTCAAAAGCATCTACCCATCAGCCTATTCAGCACCTGCTTCCTATTGGTAATTTGGCTGGCTTCCAACCCTCTGCTTGCGCAGCAAACAATCAGTCAATCATCCATTGTATTGAGTGGTGGCAACTTGGATCAGGCCATTCAAAAGCAAGGCCGGAGAGGTTATCACTCAGGCAGTGCCAATGAGCGATTCACCATTCAATTGATGTCTGGAACTCGCAAAGAAGCATCGGCACTTTATCAACAACTTTTGAGTGAGCTGAACCCCTCAACTGAACTTTTAATGCACTTTGATGAGCCCCATTTCAAGGTTTATGTCAGTTGCCATTCGCTCAGGCTAGCTGCTGAATACCAACTGGCACATTGGCGGCTAACATACCCTCAAGCCTTCGTTGTGGAAGCTCCCCCTTTGCCTTTCCACACAAGGGGTCGCAATTGATTGTTTCAATAATTGGGGCCTTTGGCCACCTTGAATCATGTCCGAGAAAGTTGCTAATGCTCAATACGGGCTGACCAAACTGCGGCCAGAAGCGACCCAAGCCTTGACACCACCTTGCAAGTCCTTCACATTCACTTGGCCAGCAGCATTGAGCTTCTCAAGTGCTTGGCCTGAGCGATTGCCTGATCGGCAATAGATGATCCAGGGCTTTTCTGAGTCCAAGGCCATCATGACTTCCATGAAACCGTCGCTATAAAAGTCAACCATGATAGCACCTTCAATGACGCCTTCCTTCCACTCACCTGGTGTGCGGACATCCACCAGGAGAACTTCCGGTGAAATGCTTGCAGCAAAGCTATCTACATCCAAATTCTGAGATCCCGTTGTCTGTGCACAGGATGTCAAGGACAACATGGTTACAGCAAGTATCAGGCGCAATGCCGTCCACGGACCTGCATTGAGCAGTCGCGTAAAACCTTGATGCTTCATGGTTTTCATGGCTGTACGAGAGCGCATGCCTGAGGCACAGCAAAGCACCACTTCCTGATCTTTCTTCACCTTGCGGCCCACCGAATCAATCTTGTCAAGGGGCACATTGATGGCACCTTTTGCGTGACCATTGCGGAATTCATTGGGTGTTCGAACATCCACAACGATTGCGCCTCTCGCTACCCACTCTTTGGGATTTTCCTCAGGACCTAAAAGGGATTTAAACCAATTCAACATGACTCACATTTTATGGATTTGCACATCGGCCCATCCACCGCCATTGTGCATTTGATCAATGCCGTGGCCTTGAAGGAACATCAGTGCTTGGCCGCTGCGTCCACCACTAAGGCAACACAAGACCAAGGGCTTTGACATCTCTTTGATGCGATCAACATGATCAGGAATTGTGTGCAGTGGAATATTTACTGACCCAGCAACTGAGCCTTCAGCAAATTCTTGCTCTGTACGCACATCGATGATGGTCGTGCTTGGGTTGTTGATGATTTCATTCATGATGTGTGAGGTTTTTTGCAAATATGCAAACTCTATTGGCAGTAGCCTGTGACTAAGGTTATTTGATGGGTTTCTGGGTTATTGGGCGACCATCAGCCATCCAGTTTGGCATCACAGCATCCATCAAATAATGGTTAAAAAACTCCCCCATGCGTTCTGACAGGTCCATGCGATTAGCCCGGCGTCGAAGGTTGTGTGACTCGCCATTGTAGACGAGTAACCACACGGGTTGATCCAATCGACGCAAGGCCATGAAGTACTCAATGCCTTGCGTGTAGGGCACCGCGCCATCGTTGTCATTGTGCATCATCAACAAGGGGGTTCTCACCTTGTCTGCCTTAAATAGTGGAGAGTTCAAGGTGTAGCGGTTGGGCTTTTCCCATGGCGTAACCCCTAAGCGGCTTTGGGTTTGCTCGTATTGAAATTGGCGCGACATACCAGATGCATAACGGATGCCGCCATAGGCAGAAAACATGTTGGAAACCGGAGCTCCAGCCATGGCACAAACGAAGCGATCGCTTCGGGTGATGACCCAGGCCACCTGGTAGCCACCCCAACTCTGCCCTTGAAGCCCCATGCGCAAAGGATCCAGCCGTTGATCCGCACGCAAAGCGGCATCCACCCCCTTGTTGATGCAGGTCAAGGCACTGGGGCCTGGACGGCCTACTTGGTAAACGATGTCGGGAATGAATACGGCATAGCCTTGGCTCACGAACCAGCTGATATTGATGGTTGAGGCACTAGGGGCTGGTCGTTTGTAGGCGTGCAATTGATCTGAATAGCGCTCGTAGAAATACACGACGACTGGCAAGGATGCCGCCTCGTCACTGGCACCTTTAGGGGTGTACAGCAAGCCTTGAAGTTGCTTGCCTAAAGCACGGTAGGATAGCAATTTTACTTCTGGCCATTGCATGCTGTCTTGCTGAGGGTTGAGGTGGGTCAGCTGACTTTCTCCGTTAGCGTCAAGCAACCACAGATCAGGAGAATGACTCACATCTTCCTTGGTGAATGTCATCACTGGGGCCTGCCTGGCCTTTGACCATTTACCATGCATGGCATCATCCATCGTTGCCACCACAACGCCATCAGCTGCCCGCCAGGTGCAGAGCGCTTCCTTCTTGGTTAGGTGATGAAATGCATGCAAACTCAAGCTGCTGTCTCTGTTGTCTGCAAAGGGCCAATCAAATGCCAGATTTTTGACCCGCGTTCGCTGTCCTTTTTGACGACCAAAACCCTTGGTGAGGTTGGTCAACTGCTTGCCTGCTTTCGCCATAGGGTCACAAGCGATGACATCAAAGGCATCATAAACCAGGAACCGACCATCCTGCATCCATCCAGCTGAGCCATATGCAGAGGGCAAGGATGGGCTGTCATGTCGCTCGTCATGGACGGCATGCTTCACTGGCATGACCATGATTGGGCCTAAGTCATGCGCATGAATAGCCCGAAGAATCCACTGTCTATTCACCTGATCATAGTAGGCTAAAGCATGGCCATCAGGCGCAATCGATGGCGGCCTTGGTATGCGGAGACCGCGGCCAACAACCAGCACCTCTCCGGTGACATCATGCACCAATTCCACATCATAGGGCAGCTGGATATCCCAACTGTATTGCTGTCGATACACCTCTTGACTGTAGCGCATTGCCCAATGATGGTTGCCACGGGCATTGAACACCACCGAAGGCATTGCCTTGTTACCCAGCGCCTGAATGGCACCAGACTTGACATGGTAAACTGCATCCATGTGACGGGATTTCTCACGCCACAGCTGCTTGGCTTGCTGGGGCTGAATGACCACATCCGTCCAGGCCCACACATCCACTGCTGCCCTCTCGTCCGCCGTGCTTGAGCTGTCATGTCTCACAGGCAGATAGGGTTTGCCATAGCCAAAAATCAAGCGGTCACTGTCCTTGTGCCAACTAAGGTTCGCCTTCAGTAGCGGACCCGTACCTCTTGGCAGGCCAAGGAAGTCCTTGCCTGCAATCAATTGGGGCATCTGCCCCATGGATTGCAACCACAGTTGTGCAGGCATTGGCAAGTCACCCTGTTGGTTTTGTGAGGTCCAGGCCATCTGATGTCCATCCTTGCTGATGGCAATCTGGCCAATGGATGTGGCTGATTGGCCCACAGGAATAAAGCCTGTTGGGCTTAATCGGTGAAGTTGTTGACGCTTGCTCGCACTGTTAATAGTCACAGCCCATAACTGATCCCCATCAGCTTGCCAATCCCAGCGATCCACCTTGAGCAATTGCAGGGAATCCAACACCTGCACACTGTCCTTGCAGGAGGCAGTGATTTGCATGATACGCAGTGGTGGTTCGTGCTTTTTTGTCTTTGCCGGCCGCTCCACAGCGAGCAGATCCATAGGGCATTCACAATTGCTGAACAAGTGCTTCCCTTGAAAGGATGCTGATGTCACTGGACCCAAGCTGTCAATCAGCCCCAATCTCAAATCCACCAAAAGCAGTTGATCATGCGGCAGGTCCTCTGATTTACTTCCCTTGAGCTTCAAAGACCGTACGCGCTGGTGCGACGGTTTCACCTTGACAATCAACCCATGCATGCCCGGCGCAAATTGCCCATCATAGGCCCGCTCTAGCCGCAGCACTTCTTCACCATCGTGAAAAAGCAAGGCATGGCCATCGCCGACCTGTGGATTGACAACAGCAAGAAGCCAATGGCCATCGTCACTGAGATGACTGGATTTGATGGATTCCCAGCGATCGTAGTCATTGTGCTCAACCAATTGCTGTGCATGGCTTTGCATCGACAAGCTTATCAGCAACCAGCAAGTGATCAAGCAGCGCATTCAGCTGGCCATGTTATGAAAGACTGCCTGGACATCCTCATCTTCCTCCAAGCGTTCAAGGAGTTTTTCAACCTCATCTTGAGCTATTGCATCAAGGCTTTTGTTATCCATGGGAATGCGCTCAAAGCCAGAGGATAGGATCTCAATGTCCATTTTTTCTAAGGCTTTGGTGATGTTGCCAAATTCAGCAAATTGCGCATAAAGCATGATGGTGTCAAGCGACTTTTCCTCATCGTACTCTGCGAAGACTTCCTCAACGCCGTGATCAATCATTTCAAATTCAAAGGTCTCAAGGTCTCTGTCACCTTGAGCAATCTTGAAATGGCATTTGTGTTCAAACATGAACTCCACGGACCCACTGGTTCCAAGACTGCCATCGCATTTATTGAAACAAGCGCGCACATTGGCCACCGTGCGTGTGTTGTTGTCTGTGGCTGTCTCCACCAGAATTGCAATGCCGTGCGGCGCATAGCCCTCAAAGATGACTTCCTTGTAATCAGCCTGATCCTTTGACGTGGCACGCTTGATGGCGCGCTCAACATTGTCTTTAGGCATGTTGGCATCTCGCGAATTTTGAATCAAGGCCTTCAATCGGCTGTTGCTTTCAGGATTTGGTCCACTCTCCTTGACGCACATGATGATGTCCTTAGAAATCCTGGTGAACGTCTTAGCCATGCTAGCCCATCGCTTCATTTTGCGAGCTTTCCTGTACTCAAATGCTCTTCCCATGTCTGTCTTTTTCTGTTGTTGAAACCATGCTATTTAAACCTCCCAGATTCGACCTGCGTGCAGAATCACCTCTAAGGATTGCTGACCTTGCTCAGCCATCGCTCGATGAACCTCCTGTTCATGAACGGGTCTTTCGCATTGGTATATGATGCCAAATGGCCTCAGGTCACCTGCCATCCGTGCCAAGGCATAGGCCTTGATTGGGTCGTGGATGTCATGAGTCCAGGCCTGAGATAGATCACCCGCTGGAGACAGCTTGATCACTTCAACCTGACCCTGGACCAATTGAAGGGTCTTGTCTTGGTCTTTGCCAATCAGGATTGGCTTGCCATGCTCAACATGAAAGGTGTGATCTATGGTGTGTTGTTTGTTGCTGAAACGCTCAAAAGCCCCGTCATTAAACACATTGCAGTTCTGGTAAATTTCAAGCAGTGCAGACCCATGATGTGCCTTTGCGGCAATCATCATTTCACGCAAATGGGCAGGGCTTCGATCCATGCTCCTTGCAATAAAACTGGCATTGGCTCCCATGGCCAAGGTCAGTGGATTCAAGGCTTGGTCAATGCTCCCCAAAGGGGATGATCGCGAATGCTGTCCAGGCTGTGAGGTTGGCGAGTACTGACCTTTGGTCAAACCATAGACCTCATTGTTGAACAATAGGATGGGAACATTGACATTGCGTCGAAGCAAGTGGATCAAGTGATTGCCACCAATACTCAGGGCATCTCCGTCACCCGTCACCAGCCACACATCGGCATCTGGACTGGCCAACTTCACCCCCGTGGCTATCGCTGGAGCTCTGCCATGCAGGCCATGCAGGCCATAGGTATTGATGTAGTAGGGCAGCCTTGAGGAACAGCCGATACCTGAAATCAGGACGGTGTTGTCTGGGTCAGCACCAATGGCTTCAAACACCTCCGTCAACTGCTTGAGCACAGAGTAGTCGCCACAGCCGGGACACCATCGCACATCTTGGTCAGTCAAATAGTCCTTTGCCTTCATGATGACATGGTATTCAAAAGGGTTTCAGTAAGAGACAGTGCGTCAAATGGCTTGCCCGATGTTTGGCCGATAAAGGCCATATGCTTCGGGCATCGAGCACGCAGCACATTGACCAATTGCCCTTGGTTCATCTCTACCACAACCAACTGCTTGAATTCAGCCATCACCGCATCCAAGTCAGGGTGTAGAGGGTAGATGTGAACCAAATGCAGATGAGCCACTGCATGCCCCTGCCTGCGCAATTGCTCAGTGGCTGTATGAATCGAACCATAGGTTGATCCCCATCCAATGACCAACATGTCATCGGATTTGGATCCAAGATTCAAGGTCAGCTCAGGGTAGGATGATTGGATCCCCATCACCTTTGCTTGCCTTGCCTGCACCAATGCTTGGTGGTTATCTGCGTCATAAGACACTTCACCACTTCCTTCTTGTTTCTCCAAGCCACCCAACCGATGGGCGCCACCAGGTGTTCCCACAGGAATCCAAGGCCTCACACCCTTCGCGTCTCTCTCATAGGGCATGCGCGAAATGTCTGCTTCGGTTGGTCGGATTTGGAGCAGTTGAGACAGATCTGGAATGCGCCAAGGCTCAGCACTGCTCGCAATGAACGCATCCGACAAGACCATCACAGGAGTCATGGCTTCCATGGCATATTTTGCCGCCATCAACATCACATCAAAGGCATGTGAGGCACTCTTGATTGCTATGACTGGCATCGGTGCTTCACCATGTCTTCCATGCAAAGCTTGCATCAAATCAGACTGTTCCATTTTGGTTGGCATGCCTGTACTTGGACCTCCCCTTTGCACGTTGATGACAATCAAAGGCAATTCCAACATCACAGCTAAACCAAGACCCTCAGCCTTGAGGCTGATACCTGGACCACTGGACGCCGTGACACCCATTTTCCCGGCAAAGGACGCGCCGATGGCTGCAGTCACCGAAGCAATTTCATCTTCAGCCTGAAAGGTGGTGATGCCTTTAGACCGCTGCCTTACCAGCTCATGCAAGATGTCTGAGGCTGGTGTGATTGGGTAGCCAGCGAAAACCAATTCACGCTGACTCTGGTGTGCCACAGCGGCCAGCCCCATGGCAATGCCCTGAGATCCTGATAGGGTACGGTAGGTGCCTTTGGGCAACGTGTGCGAGGGCATGACATGCTTGAATGCAGACCATTCCGCCGTTTCGCCCAGATAATAGCCGGCCATGAACGCCTTGTCATTGACCTTGGCCAATTCACCTGAAAACTTATTCGCCAAGGCCTCACGGACCATGATGTAATCAAAGGCATACATCCAAGTCAAAGCACCTAGCACTACCATGTTTTTTGCCCGAGACACCGCCTTGCTCCCAAGATCCATGTCTTTCAAGGCCTCCTTGGTTACGGTTTGGAAATTGCATTCCAATGTCCTGAAACTCACCCTAGCTTCTTCCAAGGGATCCTCGTCAGGAGCAAGCTTCGCCAGGGCTCTTGATCGTTTGTCAAAGCCATCTGTCGATGCCAACAAAATGCCTCCCGGCTTCAGCTGGTCCCTGTATTTCACATAGGCAGCTACATTGAAAACCACCAAAACATCAGCCTGACCGCCGGGTTCATGGACAGCTGTCGACGCCATTTGAAATTGGAAGCCACTGATCCCTGCAATGCTGCCTTTTGGTGCTCGAATTTCTGCAGGGAAATCACTGAGGGTTCGAACATCCTGGCCGCTTTGCGCAGCGCCTTGCGTGAGCTGAGACCCTAAAAGTTGTACACCATCACCAGAATCTCCGGCAAGTAAAATAACAATTTTGTGGCTTGAATCAGGCATTGTCGACGTGTCTAATTTCGCGGACTTCCGGGGCGTACTTTTTCACAGTTGCTTCTACACCGTGTTTGAGGGTCATTTGATTCACATGGCAATCGATGCAAGCGCCCTGAAGCTGAACCTCAACGATGCAGTCATCCACGATACCTAACAGGATGATGTCACCTCCATCTTCTTGCAAGTAGGGGCGGATTTCATCCAGGGCATTCGCTACGCGATCTGCTAAATCACTCATACTTTTAGTTTTCTTGTAGAACAGCCAGCCATTGTAGTGATTCTAACCGATTCAGTTTCAGGCAGTTGGGTCACTCTATTTGCCAACGATGACACCATGTTAACGGTCATGTCAACAAAGGCTTGCTTCACGGGACCCTCTGCTTGCAGTGCTGCCGGCCGGCCTACATCACCCGCTTCGCGAATGCCTTGGACCAAAGGAATCTCTCCCAAGAAATCCACCTTCATTTGTGCAGCCAATCGCTGAACGCCTTCTTGACCAAATAGGTAATACTTGTTATCTGGTAATTCTTCTGGCGTAAAATATGCCATGTTTTCAACCATGCCAATCACCGGAACGTTGATGGCGCTCATGTTGAACATGGCCACACCTTTTCTTGCATCAGCTAGAGCCACAGCCTGTGGGGTGCTGACAACAATAGCGCCCGTGACGGGCAATGACTGAACAATGCTCAAGTGAATGTCTCCTGTGCCAGGAGGTAGGTCCAATAGCAAAAAGTCCAGGTCGCCCCAGTGGCTTTCATGCAGCATTTGATTCAGGGCCTTAGAGGCCATCGGGCCTCGCCATACAACGGCTTGGTTGCTACCTGAAAAGAAGCCAACAGACATGATTTTGATGCCATAGGCAATGACTGGATCCATTTTCCTGACACCATTGATTTCAATACCGCCAGGCCGTTCAGTCATCACATCAAACATGATTGGCATGCTGGGTCCATAGATGTCGGCATCCAAAATTCCCACCTTGAAGCCCATGTCTCTCAAGGCGATGGCCATGTTTGCTGTCACGGTGCTTTTGCCAACACCGCCTTTACCTGAAGCAATCGCAATGACATGCTTGATACCGTCAATGGCCTTGCCCTTGATGACCTGATCATCCGCCTTTGCTGGTGCCTCAACCAACATATTCACAGTGATTTGCAGCTTGGGATCAATGCGCGCATGGATGGCCTTCAATAGGGCAACTTCCAAAGTTTTTTTCTTGTGCATGACCGGGCTATCTGAAACCACATCAATGATGACTTCATTGCCCATCACTTGCACATTGCGCAGATTCTTACTCGCCACCAAGAGGCCATTGCCCGAGGCATTCACCACAGCGTCCACCGCCGTTTCAATTTGTTGTTTTGTCACCATGTGTTTGCGAAATTACGACCTCTTTGTCAGAGTTTTTCAAGACAACACCTCCATAGATTCTGGCAGCGATTTATTGGCCAATTGCCCACAAGCAGCATCGATATCCTTGCCACGGGAACGTCGAATGTTGACGGTCACACCAGCGTGCTCCAAGGCGCCAACATAGGCATCAATGGATCGCAAGGTGGCCTTTTGAAAACGTCCATCACCAATAGCGTTGTACTCAATGAGGTTCACCTTAGAAGGTACGCGCTTACATAGAGCCACCAATGCCTGAATGTCCTCAGGACCATCATTCAAATCCTTCCACACCACGTACTCAATGGTGATTAAACTGCCTGTCTTCTCATACCAATACAGCATGGAATCCATGAGATCTTTGACATTGCTGGCATCATTCACAGGCATGATAGCTGATCTAACTTCATCGCGGGCAGAATGCAAGCTCACAGCCAAATTGAATTTTACCTGCTCATCAGCCATGCGTCGAATGAGCTTTGGAAGGCCCACTGTTGACAAGGTGATCCGCTTGGCAGATATGCCAAGCCCCTTGGGTGATGTGATGCGCTCAATGGAAGCCAACACATTGCGGTAGTTAGCCAATGGCTCACCCATGCCCATGTAGACAATGTTGGTCAAGGGTCGCTTGAAATGCTTCTCAGCCTGCGCTTGGATGGCACGAACTTGATCCACAATCTCTCCTGGACTCAAATTGCGAATGCGCTTGAGCTTTGCCGTGGCGCAGAAGTGGCACCCCATGTTGCAACCTACCTGCGAGGAAATACAAGCCGTGATTCGCCGATCTGTTGGAATCAATACCGACTCTACAATCAGCCCGTCGGCAAGCCTGACAGCATTCTTGATGGTGCCATCCTTGCTCACTTGCTCATGGTTCACGGAAATGGGTCGGATCTCAAAAATTGCTTTCAAAGACTCCCTCAGGGCCTTTGGTAAATTGAGCATGTCATCGATGCTATGCGCTTCCTTGCTCCACAGCCAATCGTAAACTTGATCAGCTCTGTAGGCCGGTTGGGTCAATGTTTTGAATTGTTCTCGCAGTTCATCTTGCGTCAATGCGCGCAAATCGCGTTTAAGTTTGTCTATCATCGGATTTGAATCAGTGAGCCCATTCGGATTTTTGATCTGGTCCTAGAGAGTATCACGGCATCCCCTTTCACATGCTCGGAAGCCACACTCAATCGAAGGATTGGGCCAAGGCGTTCTTTGCCATTTTTATGCATGACCACATAGTCCATCTGGGCCTCAGGTGAAATACTTACCATGACCAAGTTAGACCGCCTTACATTGTTGGTATTTCTAGATTTCCTTTCGGCAAATCGTTTAGCATTTCTCGGGTGGTCGTTGAACAGTACATGCAAGCTGTTGCCATCCACAATAGGAAGATAGCCACTGTGAAAACCACCATCGTTGGTGGTTCGCTGCATTTTAGGGATCATGCCAACCCATTCAATCTCTCCTTCAGGAGAAACGCTGATGGTCAACAGCTCGTCATAGTAGTAGTGGTTAGTTGTTTTTGTTGTGCCATTTGTGGTCGTGGTCGTGGTAAAGGTCTCATAGTTTTCAGCAATAACGAAGGCTCCACCATCTGCACGGCGCAAAAAGTCCCTGAAAACAAAGTCCATTTGCACCTCACCTCGGCGCTGGAACCTTCCTAATCGGATGGCTGCAGATTTAAAGTCATCAGAAAATGGGTGAATCACACGTGACTTGGTCTCAGAGGTCTTTTGATCCAATTGGATGTAGAACAGACCCTTGGTTGTGCCCCAGTCCATATTTCGATCGGAGTACAAGCCAGAAATGGCCACCGTTTGTGAGGAAAAATCTACTTGCATGCCGACATCTGAAACATAAATTCCTTGCAAACCCAAATCAAGCTGTAAGTAGCTTTCCCCATCCAGCCGGTAAATCATGTGCTTGACTTGCTCTTTCCGGTCTAAAAAGAGGCGAGAAGCCAATTGCCCTAAAACAGTATATTGCCCTAAAACATAAAGCTGCCCGTCATTGGTCAAGTTGGCCTCCTTGAGGTTGAATAGGTCATCGCGCACATCCAAGTTGAATTCGCTGGACCAATGAATCTGAATGCTATCACTGTCATAGACGGTGGCATAGAATTTCTCGTCATCGCGGAGTCGGGTTTGTGGCGAACTAATGATGGCAAATCGTTCCTTGTCTTGACTGAAACGTACCGTGAAAGACCCCGTGTAGCGGCTTTTGACATCAATGGACTCAACCGTCACCATTGGCATCGGATCCCCTTGCCTATTGTAGCGCTGAAGCAGCAAGGTTTTTTCTCGATCTCCACGATCAAAGGCTTCCAGGAAAACAAAAAACTGTCCATCAACCACGTTCACTGCCACGACATGGGTGCGCTTGGCGTTGACTTTGATCGCAGGTGTCTCCACTTGCCATACCTGTGTCGAAGTGGCTCGATCATACTTTGCAAGCAGAAATTCACCCCCACGGAACAAGGCATTTCTTAGGCCAAAGGTGTAATAGAATGCTTCATCCATGTCAATGATTTCATCTGTTTGCACATCTCGGTGGCTGTAAGTTGGCGACCACACCAGGTCATAACCTGGCACTTGAGCAAACAAAGCAGGCCCCATAAGTGACAAGAAAAGAATAATGGGTTGTACCTTGGCTTTGGCAAGGTTTTGGATTCTTTGCATTGAAACAAGGTACGGCATGAAATCAATCTTTTTTATAATCATCGCAATCGTTATTTGTGGTTTACCACCGGCTGCATTGCAGGCGCAAACTGTTGTTGTTAAAAAGCGGCAAGTCAGCAGTCAGGGACTGACAGAACGTTCTACTACCAAAAAACGGTCCAGACATGTTCCAGAACATGCCATTACTTACAATTTTTCTGCTTTTCTTTTAGGCGACTTGCCCTTGGGCTACAGTTACCGGCCATCTGACTTCATAACCATAGAGGCTGGGCTTGGCATCACCAATAACAATTTTGTGGATGAGCTGAACACGTTTTTATTCTCCAATTCTAGTTTTTACAGTGAAGCAAGCCACACACCCATAAGCGGATCAGCACATGCAGGCCTGAAGTTTTTCCCCGAAGGGGACGCCTTCAATGACGGGATGTACATCGGCGCTCAACTGACGCGACGCAATTACCGAAAAGGCTTCATTGATGGAGACAGCACAGTGGCCGCCTCCAAGCTTTTCATGGATTTAGGGCTAACGATAGGCTACCAATTGAGGCCTTCTAACCACATCATGGTTGATTGGTACATTGGACTAGCTAATCGATCCATTCGTTGGGATCGGGTGGAATCCCTGCTTTTATGGGACCCTGCCAGTGGTCAGAATATCACCACCACTTCGATCAATCCAGCAAGTGACAAGCGGCTTGAAGGCCAGCCAGACAGGTACACAACCATCGGCCTACTGATGGGATTGAAGGTCGGTTATTTCTTCTGATCAAATGACCAACAAGGCATCACCAAATGCCAAGAAGCGGTACTTCTCTTTGATGGCTGTCTTGTAAATCTCCATGATCAATTCATGACCTGTGAAGGCCGATGTCACCATCATCATGGTGCTTTGTGGGCCATGGAAATTGGTGAGCATGCTATTGACAGAGCGCACTTGGTAAGGCGGGAATAGAAACTTATTGGTCCACCCCTCTAGGGTTTTGAGTTTGTCATAGGTGATCAAGTTGGCCTCCAGGGGTCGAAGCACGGAGGTGCCAATAGCACAAATGCGACGTTTTTCATCCTTTGCTCGGTTGATGCGGTCCACGGTGTCTTTAGGAAGGATGAATCGCTCAGATTCCATCTTGTGTTTTGATAAATCTTCCACTTCAACCAATCGGTAGGTGCCTAAGCCAACATGCATGGTCATTTCTGCAATATCCACCCCTTTTATTTCCATGCGCTTGAGCACATGCTTGGTGAAATGCAAGGAAGCAACTGGGGCTGCAACAGCACCCTCAACTGAGGCAAAGATGCTCTGGTAACGGTCAGCATCTTCTGGCTCTAGCTCCCGCTCAATGTATCGAGGCAAGGGCGTTTCACCAATGGACCTAAGCTTCTCACGGAATTCCTCGTAGGGGCCATCAAACAAAAAGCGCAAGGTGCGGCCTCGGGATGTGGTGTTGTCCACCACCTCAGCCACAAGGCTGTCATCATCACCAAAAAATAGCTTGTTGCCAATACGGATCTTCCGAGCGGGGTCAACCAGTACATCCCATAGTCGGTTTTCCGCACTCAGTTCACGAAGCAAAAACACCTCAATAACGGCGCCTGTTTTTTCTTTTGCACCCCATAATCGGGCAGGAAACACCTTGGTGTTATTTGCCACCATCAAATCGCCTTCCTCAAAGTAATCCACGATGTCTCTGAAGTGCTTGTGCTCAATCTTTCCGCTGTCACGATGAACCACCATCATTCGGGCATCGTCACGGTAATCCTTGGGGTATTGTGCGATCAACTTTTCAGGCAAGTTGAATCGGTAGTGGGAGAGCTTCATTTTCATAGCCAGCAAATATACATTTTCACATAGGGCCTTGTCAAGTCCTGTGACATAAAATCTCAATTCCGCTCTGATGTTTTATCGCTAACAATCAATGACATCAAGCCCTGCAGCAATTATGAAAAATTTGCTATTTTTCCTTATTCTTCTGAAATATGGCCCGGATGCACAGCTTCCCAGGCTGCATCCAGGTCGTGGCATGCATGCAAATGGTGCGAACCAACCTGTGTCCTTACCAAACCACTGAGGTAAGCTCCACAGCCAAGGGATTGACCCATATCATGAGCCAGGCTGCGGATGTAGGTTCCTTTGCTGCACAGGATGTCTAACTGCCACACATCAGGCTGTATGGCTTGAATGGACAAGGCGTGGATGACAACTTCTCTTGCTTTGATATCAACAGCAACACCTTTTCTTGCCAAATGGTAGGCGCGCTTCCCTTCGATCTTGACAGCAGAGAATATGGGTGGTTTCTGGCTAATCAGACCTGAGAATTGTTCAATCAATGCAAGGCGCAATTCATCGGTTAATTCAGGTATGGCAGAACCCGTGGGTTCGATGTCTGATTCTGCGTCATAGGATGCCGTGATTGCACCCAGTGTCAACACTGCCTGGTAGCCTTTTTCACTGTCAACGTATTGCTGAATGCCCTTGGTCGCCCTGCCAACACAAAGGACCAAAACGCCAGTTGCTAAAGGATCCAGAGTGCCTGCGTGACCTATTTTTAACTTCTTGAGATTATAGCGTCGCTGGAATGCGCCACGCATTCTCCTGACCACGTGGAAGGATGTCATGCCTAGTGGCTTATCAATGGCCAGCGTGAGGCCTTGTTGCACCAAAGTCTCTGCGTCTGCTGGAAGATTCAGATCAACAGTTGCCATGAAAAGGAAAGACCTGCAATCAGAAAACAATACCAAGCAAAATCGGACAATCGTGCCCGTTTCACCCGCTCAATCATGAATCGGCAAGCAAAGACGCCAACAATGAATGCCACAGCAAAGCCTACCATCAAGGGAAGCAGGGCCACATCGCCCGAATAAGAACCCACAGCCATGGAGCGTATGTCAATCAACATTTTTCCGAGAATCAAGGGCACGACCATCAAGAAACTGAACCGTGCAGCCTTGGATCGATCCACGCCAAGCAACACGCTGGTTGCAATGGTTGCGCCTGAACGGGAAATGCCCGGAAGCATCGCTATAGCCTGTGCAATGCCAATGAGCGCTGCTTGGCCTGGTCCCACAGACCGCTTGGTGTTCTTAGCCCGATCAGCCAACAACAATAGAAATCCCGTGATCATAAGCATGCTTGCCACAAAATTCACGGAACCTGAAAACAAACGATCCAATTCATCTTCATAGGCAAGGCCAACAAAGACAGCAGGAATCATGGACAAGATGATGGCAAGGGCAAACTTCAAGCTATCCGAATCCCCTTGAACCAGGCCGATGAGTATGGCCGCAATGTCCTTGCGAAAAACCATGATGGTGGCCAGTGCCGTTGCAGCATGCAGTACAATGGTGAAGTGCAGACCTGCCTCTGTCAATGCCTCATCACCCAAAAGGGCTTTAGCTAGTTCCAAATGGCCCGACGAACTGACAGGCAAGAATTCTGTTAGGCCCTGAATCAGGCCCATCAATGCAGCGACCCAAAGGCTCATTTTGGCCTATGGAGAATAGCGAAAACTTCAATGACCAGGCCAATGACAACCAACAAAGGCGCCAATTGGATGCGCAGAGAACTGAACAGTTCAGGGTTGTACACTGAGGGATCTTCTGATCCACCCCCTGTCATAAGTATGAACCCTACCATCATGAATGCCAAGCCGGTAAACAGGAGGATGTAATTTTTTTTGCCAAAAAGGAAATGGTTGTCGCTCATCGTTCGTAGAGTTTGTTGGTATTAAGTGCCAGGTAACGGTTCACAGCTGCCGCAGTGGACCCGGTGGTTATCAAGGTGCCAATCAAGAGCATGCCTCCGGACATCATAGCCCACAAGGACCATGGCAAGGTATGTGAGATAGCTGGCAAGTACTCGGATGCAATGACAAAGGTCAATGCCAACAAGAGAGAGCCAACGATGGCGCCAAACAGGCCCAATCGCAAGCCTTGAGCCATGAATGGTCGGTGGATAAAGGCCCGTGTGGCGCCGACCAATTGCATGGTCTTGATCGTGAATCGTTTGGCATAAATAGACAGCCGAATGCTGCTATTGATCAAGGCCATGGAAATCAACAACAATCCAGCCACAATGGCAAACATGATGGTGGTGATGCGTCCGACGTTTTGGTGAATCAAGGACACCAAGTCACGGTCATAGATCATGTCCTCTACAATGCTTTCGCGCGACAAGCGAGCTTCAAGTGCCGTCAATTGTTCAGGACTGACAAATTCTGAACGCAATTTCATGTCCAAGGCATCACTGAAGGGGTTCACGCCCAAAATATCTTGAATGAAATCCTCCCCCAACTCCGCAGTGAAGGTTTCCGCAGCGACTTCTTTGGAGACAAAGACCATGCTTCGAACCTCAGGAGACTGTGCCCACTTACTTTGAAGGGCATCAATTTGAGATTGGCTTGCAGAGGATTTTAAAAAGAGTGTGAAGGTGAAGTTTTCCTTCAAATCCTCAGTTAAACTGCGGGCTTGATGGATCAGCGTTCCGGCGATGCCTAGAAGAAAAAGGACCAGTCCAATGCTGATAATCACAGAAAAATAAGAGGCTCTTAGCCTCCTGCGATTAAAATTGTCTTCCCCCCTGGATTTTCCCATGCCACAAATCTAACTCAAACAAGCCATTACCCTACTTTTGTACTCATGGAATACCGGCCTTCTGACATTGAACCCAAATGGCAAGCACATTGGCGTGAGCAATCTATCTATGCGGCGAAGTTCCCATCTGACAAACCCAAATACTATGTGCTAGACATGTTCCCCTACCCTTCAGGTGCGGGGCTTCACGTAGGCCACCCCCTGGGGTACATCGCCTCTGACATTGTCGCACGCTACAAACGACACAAGGGGTTCAACGTCTTGCACCCCATGGGATTTGATGCCTTTGGCCTTCCTGCAGAGCAGTACGCTATCCAAACTGGGCAACACCCAGCAAGCACCACTGAAGCCAACATAGACCGCTACATCAAGCAGCTCAACCGAATCGGCTTCAGCTTTGATTGGGCTGGCGACATGCGAACATGCGAGCCTGACTACTACCGTTGGACCCAGTGGATTTTCTTGGAATTATTTGACTCATGGTACAACCTAAGCAGCGGCAAGGCAGAGCCGATCAGCAGCTTGACTGATCACTTATCAACCCAAGGCTCCGAAGGGTTGAAAGCCCATGTGACCGATCACATTCAGCCCTGCAGTGCCAGCCAATGGGCCGCTTTCAGCCCCAAGGAAAGCGAAGCCTATTTGCAGCAATTTCGATTGGCCTACCGCAGCGAAAGCACCGTGAACTGGTGCCCAAAATTGGGCACCGTTTTAGCCAATGACGAAGTGGTCAACGGCCTGTCTGAACGCGGGGGATTCCCCGTCATGCAGAAGCCCATGTTGCAATGGAGTTTACGAATTTCAGCCTATGCACAACGCTTGCTTGACGGCTTGGAAGGCTTGGATTGGTCTCACAGCATCAAGGAAACGCAACGGCACTGGATCGGTCGATCTGAAGGCGCCAGCATGGGATTTGACATTGAAGGTCATCCACAGCAATTGGCCATCTTCACCACACGACCAGACACCCTGTTTGGGGTGAGCTTCATGGTGTTGGCACCCGAACATTCGCTGGTGAAATCTCTCACCACTGCTGCAGAGCGATCCGCAGTGGACGCCTACATTGATCAGGCCAGCAAGCGTTCTGAGCGCGAGCGCATGATGGACAACAAATCTGTCAGCGGAGCCTTCACTGGGGCTTATGCCATTCACCCTTTCACCAAGGAGAAATTGCCCATTTGGATCAGTGATTATGTCCTGGCATCCTATGGTTCCGGCGCCATCATGGCCGTACCCGCTCATGACGAAAGAGACCACGCCTTCGCTAGCTTTTTCAAGCTGCCCATTCGCCAGGTGATCGATCCAGACCGCTCAATCATGGTTGAATCAGACTTCCTCAACGGACTGACTGTTGAGGATGCCATAAAGGCATCAATCGACCGCATTGCAAAGGATCAACGCGGGGATCGAAAGGTGCAATACCGCTTGCGCGATGCCGTTTTTGGTCGCCAGCGCTATTGGGGCGAACCCATTCCTGTTGTGTACCGAGATGGTGTGCCTGAGGCACTCTCCACAGAAGAATTACCCTTGGTGTTGCCAGCGGTCGATGCCTATTTACCCACAGAGTCAGGCGAACCACCCCTTGCCCGAGCCAGTGATTGGACCAGCGCTGAAGGCTTGCCCATTGAAACAAGTACCATGCCCGGGTGGGCCGCCAGCTCATGGTACTTCCTTCGCTACATGGACCCCAACAATGACAAGACTTTTGCTGCAAAAGAAGCCATGGATTACTGGGGGCAAGTCGACTTGTATGTCGGCGGCAGCGAGCATGCCACAGGGCACTTACTCTATGCCCGATTCTTTGGACATTTCCTCAATGATCGTCAACACATTCCCTTTCCAGAGCCCTTCAAGCACATGGTAAATCAAGGCATGATTCAAGGCATCAGCGGCTTTGTTCATCGTGAAGAAGGAAGCAACATCTATTTGAGCAAAGCATTGGCTAAGGGTCGGAAAACCCAAAAGATTCATGTGGACATCAGCTTGCTTGACAAGCATGACGCCATTGATTTGGACCGTTTCAGAGCATGGCTTCCCGACCATGCAGATGTGGTATTTGAACCCGCCAATGGACCCATCATCGTGGAGCGAGAGGTGGAGAAAATGTCAAAATCAAAATACAATGTGGTCAATCCCGATCACATCATCGATGAACATGGGGCCGATGCATTGCGCCTGTTTGAAATGTTTTTAGGGCCCATTCAACAATCCAAGCCATGGGACACCAAAGGTTTATCTGGTGTGACAAGCTTTCTTCGCAAAGTGATGCGATTGATGGATCGCGTGGAAGACATTGAAGGAAGCAAGGATGAGCAACGCGTGTTGCATGTGTTGATGGACAAGGTTGAAAGGGACATTGAGTCTCTGTCACTGAACACATCGGTTTCTGCCATGATGATTGCCGTCAACCAATGGTCGGAGATGCCTAAGCTGTCAAAGGCAAGCATGAAGGACTTTGCCATCATTCTCTCACCATTTGCCCCGCATGTCGCAGAGGAAATATGGCAATTACTCGACGGAAGCGAGAGCATCACCCTTGTACCCTACCCAAAGCTTAACAAAGCCATGCTTGTCAATGATGAGATCACTTACCCCGTTCAATTCAATGGCAAAACCCGATTCATGCTGACTGTTGCCGCGTCGGCTGACAAAGCAGCGATTGAGGCAATGGTGATGGCGGATGAGCGCAGTGTCAAATACGTCGCTGACAAGACCGTCAGAAAAGTCATTGTAGTGTCTCAGCGCATCGTCAATGTTGTACTCAGCTAGGGTTTAGCCTTCCGCCGACAAGGCTTCCAATTGAGCCCTGATTGCAACAATGGAAGACAAGAAATTGCTCATTTCAGTTTTGGGGAGCGATTCTGTCTTGGGTAAATCTTGTTTGAGGGCATCCACCTGGACACCATTTTTCCAAAAACGGTAGCAGACATGCGGGCCCGTGGCCAATCCCGTGGCACCAACATAGCCAATCACCTCACCTTGCTCCACCCAGACGCCAGGCTTGATACCACGTTTGATCCGGGACATGTGCAAATATTGCGTGGTGTAGGTGCCATTGTGCTTGACTTTCACGTAGTTACCATTGGCGCTAGTGTAGCGAGCCGCGATGATACGACCCTTCGCCGTGGACAAAATGGGGGTGCCCTTTGGGGCAGCGTAATCCGTGCCCAGGTGAGCCTTCCATCGCCGTTGCACCGGATGGAATCGCTTCATGGTGTAGCGAGACGAGATGCGACCAAATTCCAATGGCGCACGCAAGAAAGCCCGCCTCAATGACTCACCCTCAAGGTCGTAGTAATCCCTGACATTGACTGAAGCATTGTCGTAATAGTAGGCGTACAATGCCTTGCCAGCATGCACAAATCGAACGGCCAGGATGTTCCCTGTTCTCACGAAAACTGTGTCATCTACAAAGTGCTCCTCAAAGATCATTTCAAAGCGATCACCCTTCTGCAATCGGAAAAAATCGATCGTCCAGGCATAGATTTCCGACATCCGAATGGCTACTGCAGGTGACACATCTTGGGATTCAAGGGTCTGGTACAATGAGCTTGTCACAACGCCTGTCACCTCCCTTTCTTTGATTGTGACTGGTCGTTCCACCGATCTCACAAACAGCGAATCTCTCAAGCCAAAAACCACATAGGATGTTTTGGATGATTCGTAGACAAAATAATCAGCCCGCCCCAAGGAGTCCTTGGTTGAAAAGACCCAGTAAACATCGCCTGCTCGCCAACGGCGGGGATCAAAGTGCTCTTTGCCCTTTTCTAGCAGCGTTGAAATACTGGGGTAGTCTACACCCAGCCTGTCCAAGACAGAACCAAAAGCCTGTCCGGATTTCACGACGAATCGTTTGGGTTGGTGGTTAGCTAAAGAAATCCCATACATGATTCCTGGGTCCACTGCTTCGCTGTCAGAGCGGCTGCCCATGACATCGTCGCCAACAAGCGGTGACAGCAAAGACCACAACAGCCAGATAACAAGCAAGGCAAGACCACAAACGATGGCGAGTGCCTTGGGCTTGACTTTTCTACGAGGAGACTGAGGGCTTTCCATGCATGCGAATTTAATGGCTATTCACAACCCAACCACATCCTGATTCACTCACTTATTGACAGATGGCTTGGATGGCAGGGTTCCCCATGCATCTTTCTCTGTCTGAGTCCACATGTGTGGGAAGAAAATACGAAGCTGCATGCGAGGTGGCAGGTACTTCTGCCAATTGGTTCCGCCCGTTGCACGCACATCAGCAGGTTTTTTTGCCAAATACCTCACGGCACTTTTGTAATGGGATAGTGGCCACAGCACATTGACATGACGATCAAAAGCCCTTGCTTGCTCACGCAGACCCTCGGTCATTTTCCCTGCTTCAGTTAAATCTGCCATGCGGTGGCTGACGGTGCGGCCTGCCCATTGACTGGCTTGCGCTTGAAAGCCTGCCGCGTACTTCTCCTCAAATTGAATCAAGGTCAAGGTTTTCTCTCCTGTTGCTGCAATGGTTGCACCGGACTGCCAGTACAATTTCTTGAACAAGGTGGTCACATCCTTTTCTTCTGCCATCTCCTGACGGTGATCGATGTGCACCAACTGATTCAAGGGCGCACAGGCCATTTCAATCATTCGGTACTGTGCCGATTGAAACCCGCTTGCTGGCAACAACGCCATGCGGAATTTCAAGAACTGCTTTCGGTCCATGCCATCAACCATGATGCTGAAACTGTTGTCCAGGGCCTTAAAATAGGTATTGCAACGGCGAAGGCGTTCTTCCATCAAGGTAGCGTCCATGCCCTCAGACTCAATGACATCCTTCAGCTCATGCAAGCACAGCTTGAAGTACAATTCCGTGATCTGGTGGTACATGATGAAAATCGGCTCATCATGGTGTTTGGTGCGGGGGCTTTGCAAGCTCAACAAGGTATCCAAGTGGATGTAATCCCAATACTTGAGGTAGTCGGTTTCGACCAAGCCATCGAGGTAATCCAACAAGGCCTGCCCTGAAACAGCGTACTTGGCCTCCAAGGCATCGATACGGGTTTTCAATTCTGATTCCATGGGGTGAAATTAGGTGATTAGGCCTTAGGTACCCCATAAATGAAGGTGCTGCCATGCCCCAATTCGGCGGCAACGGTGATGGATTGATCATGGGCTTCAACAATGTGCTTGGCAATGGCCAGACCCAGACCTGTTCCAGACACCTGCTTTCCATGCACCCTTGCACGATCTGCACGGTAAAAGCGCTCAAATATCCGTGTGATGTCATCCTGTGCGATACCTATTCCATTGTCCTTGACCACCAAATCCAAGCGGTTGGCTTGATCGATCAATTGGATATGCAATTCAGGCTTGTTTTCTGAAGCGTACTTGATGGCATTGCTGATCAGGTTTAACAAGACCTGTTCCATGCGCTGCTTGTCTGCCATAACCCTGTCATCAAGGGTGTCAGGCAAGGTCAAATGAACCTGAATGCCTGCGTGTTCTAATCGGTCTTCCATTTGCTCCATGGCATCAAGCACTTGTTGCTTGAGTCCATAGGGCGACTGCTCCAAGGTCAGCTTGCCTGATTCCAAGTGAGCCAATACATCCATGTCACGCAGCAAGCGGATCATCCGATCCACATTGCGGCTAGCCTTTTTGAAAAAGCGTTCCCGCTGTGCGGCATCTTCTACCCCATCCATGAGGGTCAGCAAGTACCCCTGAATATTAAACACCGGGTTTTTCATCTCATGGGACAGGTTGGCGATAAACTCCCGTCGAATAGTGTCCTGTGCGCGGAGGCTTGTCATTTCCACAGCAGCCCGCCTGACCCACATGGTTACTTCCATGTCTACCCGACCCAGCTCCTTGGCATCTTGAAGCATGTCATCCCGGTATTTTTCCGGATTGTTCAATGCCTTGTAAATCCGGGTGAGCTTCACGTGCATGAATTGCTTGATCATGGATTCTGCAATCACTGCTGTCACTATACCTGACCCTACAGCAAACAGCATCAAGTTGACTGCTTGAGGGGTTTGACCTTGCAGCCAGAACACCAGATACATGGACAAGCCGTTTGTCAGACCTACAATCAGACCAATAACGCTAGCTATTCGGCGAGGGTTTTTGAACATCATGGCGTCAACTTGTAACCCACGCCCTTGATGGTGGTGATGAATGCTTGCCCAATTTTTCCTCTGATCCTTCGAATGTGGACGTCGATGGTCCGATCACCCACAATGACATCATCGCCCCAAACTTCCTGGAGAATGACCTCTCTGGTCAAAACACTGCCTGGCTTTGTGGCCAACAAATACAACAGCTCAAATTCTTTGCGTGGCAATGCCAAGCTCTTGCCGTCCAAGGTGACGGTGAAGGTGTCTGGATCGACGCGAAGACCTGCCACCTCAATGGCTGAATACGCCTGCTTTGATTTATGGGCAGTTCTTCTCAACAGGGCTTTGACTCGACTGATGAGAACTTTTGGCTGGATGGGCTTGGTGATGTAGTCATCTGCCCCAGCCTCAAACCCCGCCAATTGTGAGTAATCCTCGCCTCGCGCACTCAAAAAGGCAATGGCCACGGATTGGCCGTCGCGACGAGCCCTGATGGCTTTGCATGCTTCTACCCCATCCATGTGAGGCATCATGACATCCATCAATACCAGTTGTGGTTGGTGTTTGATGAATTTCTTCAGACCGTCTGAACCATCCTCCGCCTCCACAACTCCGTAGCCTTCTTGCGCCAGATGGTAGTGGATCAGTTCCCTGATATCCGCATCATCATCCACCAATAAAATCAGAGCCTGCTTGTCCATCAATTCACGATTCGTTGCAGTAAAAGTACGGCCATCAATGTCGGAACATGGCCACACATGCTTGCTGACCTTTTAAGCGGAGGTACATGGCATACCTTGCAGCCATGAAAGCACAATCACGACTGTTCCTAGCCCTTTTAATCATTACATCCTTCCAATCATTTGCTACGGATACCGTGAGAGTTATGACTTACAACCTGATGTACTACCGGAGTTCAACGAGTTTTTGTGATTACAACGTCAACCCACCAACTGTGAAAGATTCTGCCATGAAAGCCATTGTGGCTTATGCGCAACCCGACATCATCCTTTGCCAGGAAATGAGCGGCCAGGACACCTTGGGTCATTCTGCCTTACTGAACAATGCCCTCAATGTCAACGGCGTGACGCGCTGGACAAAAATCCCTTGGCAAAGCAACGGCAGCGGCATCGTGGGTGGCATTTTCTATGACAAGGAAAAATTCCAATACATGTCACATGGCATCATCAAAAAAGGCAATGACGGCCTGAACTTGACCCGAGGCATCGACTGGGTACACCTTTACTACCGCGACTCTCTGCATGGCTATGGCAAAGACACCGTCTACCTGCGGGTTTTCAACGCGCACCTGAAAGCGGGCAGTCAAACCAGTGATGAAAACCTTCGAAACAAAGCAGCCCAGGCGTTGATCACTTACATGTACCAAAACCCCAGTGGTGCACACAGGATTTTTGGTGGCGATTTCAACGTCAAAACCAGCCAGGAGCCTTGCTATCAAACCCTTGTCAACCCCGCAAACACATCCCTGCGATTCAATGACCCCATCAACAAGCCAGGCAATTGGAACAACGTCTACGCGCATCGCTATGTTCACACCCAAAGCACCCGAGACATTCAGACCAATGGTGGTTGTTTTTCCGGTGGTGGGCTCGATGACCGATTGGACCAAATCTTGGTCTCAGATGCATTGACTTCCGGACAAGCAGCGTTCACGGTGTTGCCTAGCACCTACCGAGTGATTGGCAATGATGGGCAACATTTTGATGACGCCATCAACGCCAATGGCAACAGCTCCGTGCCTGCCAATGTGCTGAATGCCCTTTACAACCTGTCAGACCACCTACCTGTGGTCGTTGACATTGCCGTGGAAAGCCCCAACGTGTCATTGGTTGACCTGAAGCAATGGCATTGCCAAATTCTTGGCTCCTTGACACAAGGGTTTCGGATTCAATGGAACAAAGACATGAGCGGAACCACATACCAGCTCAGCAATGGCCTTGGTCAAGTTCTCGAACAAGGACAACTCAGCGGCAAGCAGTTGGATCTTCCAAGCCAACAAGGCTTAAGCTATCTCATCATGGCGCATCCCATTCATGGTCGCCATGTCATCAAATTGCTCTAACTCTAACCAAACATTTGTACATTCACAGCATACAAACCACCACTACATGAAACATTTTACTAGCGCATTATTCCTTGTTGCATCTTTTGGCCTATTTGGTCAAAACTGCACCCAACCATTCATCTCTGAATACCTTGAAGGCTCAAGCAACAACAAGGCCCTTGAAATCGTGAACCCAAGCAGTTCGCCATTGAACATGAGCATCTATTCGATCTCTTCATTCAACAACGGCAACACATCGCCAACCAACACTTTTCAGTTCCCTAACATCACCTTGCCTGCTAATGGCGTCTATGTGATCGCTAACGGAAATGCTGATCCCAGTATTTTAAGTGTGTCTGACACCACCTCAGGCGTCACCTGGTTCAATGGCGATGACGCCATTGTTCTGTTTAAAAACACGGACACCTTAGACATCATCGGCGTCGTTGGCACCGATCCTGGCACCAGCTGGGTGGTCGGTAGCGGCGCAACCAAGGAATTCACCTTGGTACGAAAGACCACTGTGCAAACAGGCCAGACCAACTGGGCAATAGGTGCAGGCGAATGGGATGTTAGCCCACAAAACACCTTCACTTACCTCGGCAGCCATAGTAGCGCTTGCGGCGGTAGCGGTGGCGGCGGTGGCGGCGGTGGCCCCACTTACTACCCAGCGCGCAGCATCAGTCAGATTCGCGGCATCAATGGCTCAGGCGTTGCAGACAGCTTGGGTTCGAAAGCAGCAATTTCCGGTGTGGTTTTCACGCCTGACTTCTTTGGATCTACTGGCTATCAGATTCACATTGACGATGGCACTGGTGGTATCATGATCTATTCAACGAATGATGTTGACAGCTACGCTTCCACCCAGGGTGATTCAATCCATGTTTTTGGTGAAGTTGCTCAATACAATGGCCTGCTTGAATTCGTTCCCGATAGCATTTACCTCATTGCACAGGGTGCCACCCAGCCAACTGCCACCACCGTAACTGCATTGAATGAAAACACAGAATCGCAGCTGATCACATTGCAGTGCGTCACTTTGGTTGACCCCAATCAGTGGACACAAAGTGGATCAGGATTCAATGTGGAGCTCACCGACGGCACCAACAACTACTGGATGCGCATCGATGACGTTTGTGATTGGTACGCCTACGCTGCCCCTACCGGCTACCAAAACGTCACGGGTGTCGGCGGTCAATACGATCCCTCTTCTCCTTATGACAGTGGTTACCAAATATTTCCAAGAGATCTTGCAGACATTGTGGCTTGCACCATTGGTCTTGAAGAGCCAACCGATAGGGTTCTTGAAGCATACCCTAACCCTGCATCTAGCATTTTAACCATCCAATTGCCTCAAGGCAGCTTGACCACCATTCAGTTGATCAATGCATTGGGTCAAGTGGTTGCGCGCACTGAAAGCCTCAAGGATCAAGTTACCATGAACGTTGAGGGCTTGAACAGTGGCCTCTACATTGTAAGGTTGACAACAGGCGACGACCAACGAAGCATGCGTGTTGTGATTCAGCATTGATAGAGTTCCTTATTAACATTGAAAAACCGGCCTTAACAGGCCGGTTTTTTTTGTGCTCAAAAGCCTTCTTCAATTTCAAGGCATAAAAAAACCGGCACGCATAACGTGCCGGTAATTTTTTGAGCGAAAGACGAGATTCGAACTCGCGACCCCGACCTTGGCAAGGTCGTGCTCTACCAACTGAGCTATTCCCGCTACATATCACTTGTTGGAGGCGTGTGATTTGCCTTTGCTTATTTTAGGTTTACAGCTAGAAGATAGGGGTTTAAATCAAACATCTGACCTCTAACTGTAGTCCAAAATAAGTGGTATCCCGTAGGGGGTTCGAACCCCTGTTACCGCCGTGAAAGGGCAGTGTCCTGGACCACTAGACGAACGGGACACATTCGCGCTTGATCTGACCTTTTGGTCGTACCAAACTGGAGTGCGCATATTAGTGATTGAGCCGTTTTCTGTCAAGCACTAATGTAAAAATTATTGGGTTTATTTCAACCACTTAGTTATTTATTACAAGGGACCACTATATTCGTAAATTATTTGAGTTTAAGCACCCTCTCAGCCACAATAGCGCTACTTAATTTTTTGGTTTTTTAATATGGCCTTTACACTTTACGGTGCGCCACTTTCGCCTTTTGTACGCAAGGTGATGTACTTGCTGAACCTCTCTAACACTAAATATAAACTAAAAGTTGTAGTGCCTGGCTCTGTGCCCGATGATTTTGTCAACATTAGCCCTTTTAAAAGAATACCTGTGCTGCAGCAAGATGACTGGTTTCAGGCTGATTCTAGCATTATCTGTCATTACCTTATCGAATCCTTGGGCCACGAGGCATTAACATCGCTTATTCCTTCCACAGCAAAACTTCGGGCTCAGATGCGCTGGCTAGAGAAGTTTGCTGATTACGAACTTGCCCCAAGGCTCACTTTTACGGTTTTCAGACACCGCATTATTCTACCCGTGTCAGGCAAGACTGCTGATGAAGAACTTATTGGCAGAGCTCTAGAGCATGACATACCACCCCTATTGGATTACCTTACTAGCCAACTGGGCACACAAGACTACTTTGTTGGTCATTGTTGCTCTTTAGCTGATATTGCGATTACCAGCCAGATGATTAATTTTATGCACGCTGGCGAAGCCATAAACCATAAAAAATGGCCCACTCTGGCGGCCTATTTTAAACGCATGTTAAGCCAATCTATGTGGCACACTTTAGTTGAGCGAGAAAAGATGACGCTTGATAAAATTCGCCCAACACACTTAGTCCCTTGACGCAGAAATTACGCGGTTACAGCTTGGCTTTGGGACTGCTTTTAAGCGTCTTATCCTTGGCCTTTCCAATGCTCTATCCCGTTGCCGGCCTATTGCTCTGGGGCTTTGCATTGGCGTCTTTTAGCCTGCTTGCTCAACGTTCTTTAATACAGTCCATGGTTTTGATCAGCATTGGGTTAACTGGTTTAGCCTACAGCCTCTTTGAGGGGGCTGCCGCGCCATTGTTTCAACTAATTAATAGCAATACTAATCTGCTCGCTATGCTAGCCGCAGTGAGCTTTTTAAGCCTCATTGCCACACCCTCTAAGGAAAGTAAAAAAAGACAACCACCCGCAGGCAGAAAAGGTCTTATTAGCACTTTGGCGTCGGGGCACTTTTTTAGCGCTATCATTAACATGTCTGCGCTATTAATTATTGCAGACAAACTCAGCGCCCGTCGTCAGGTAGATACACGCACTGCCAGTTTGCTCACTGTCAACTTCGCAGTCTGTGCACTTTGGTCACCATTTTTTGCGGCTATGGCATACACCTTAAGCTTAGTGCCAAATATGGACATGTTGACGGTAATGAGCGTGGGCCTTCCCATGGGGCTGATTAGTTTAGTCATGCTTTATTGGTTGCATCAAGAGCCAGAAGTGAAGCTCACCGGATACCCTCTGAAAGGCCGAAGTCTAGTTCTTCCTGCGCTATTGGCGGTGGCTGTGATTATTGCTCATGAAATTTGGCCCATGCTCGCTATCACTCAAATCATTGCCATCAGTGCACCCGTATTGGTGATCGTGGTATTGCTATATGAGGGTCGGGCTAACCAACTACACCTGCACATTTGCAACCGCTTAGCCAACATGCACAACGAAATGATGTTATTTTTAGCTGCTGGGGTTTTTGCTATTGGTTTAGGTGCCTTATTTAAGGTCATCCCACCATGGCTCCCCTTTAGTCATTATGAAGCGGTAGAAGCTTGTTTGACCCTCGGATTTTGCCTGCTAGTGGCTCGTTTGGGCATTCATTCCATTATGATCATGGCAGTTATAGCACCTTTATTACTAACCCTAGAGCCTGATCCCAACCTACTGGCCATGACCTTTTTATCAGCTTGGGGATTGGGCAGCGCAATTAATCCAGTTTCGGGTACACTGCTTGCTATGCAAGGTAATTACAATATTAAAGGTAGCCACATTGCACGCGCCAATAGCCTGCCGATCGCTCTACTTTATGGCATCAACTGTGCGGGGTTTTTTGTCTATTCGGCATTGGCCTAATGCTGCTTTAAGCCCTAAAAACAACTTACATCGAAGCACTCTCTTGCCATTAAATTAGTCGTTTAACCACTAGGACCAAACCCAACGCAAAGGTTCGCCAAAGTCGTCATAAATCCACTTTTTGGTCGGCCGACGATTGGTTTTTATAGGGGTAGGCTTAGGTTGGCGACGTTCTTCTTTACGTTTTTCTATGGCCTCAACTTGAGAGGACAGCAAGGTGCGTGTTTGTGTCTGGCTTGCTATTGTTGGGCGCTGCTGATTAAAACACCCGTTAACTAAGGCTGTTTCACCCTGCCCTACCTGCTCAACACTACCGCCGCGCGCTAAAAAATTCGCAACATCTTGGGCTAACTCTTGTTTAACCTGATGCTTATTAGGTGGTAACCTAAGGCGTGATTTTGGACGGTTGGTCAATGTCATAGGGCGACGGCAAATAGAAACGTAATCGCCTATCATAACACAGGTTTTATTTTGAGGAACTTTAGCTGGCAGGAGAATGATTAGATGCTAGTATTTGTTGTTAAATAGCGAAAAAAATAGGCCCCATGCGTTATGACTGAACTCGCAATTAATTACCAAGACATTGTTGCTGCTAGCCTGCGCATTAGGGGCCATGCCGTTATTACCCCACTGCTTGAATCTCCAATGCTTAATGAGCAACTGGGGGGGCGAGTGTTATTTAAAGCTGAAAACTTACAGCGTACCGGCTCATTTAAATTTCGTGGTGCTTTTAATAAGCTCAGTAAACTTGCCCAAGCCCATCAACTGACAGGCGTTGTTGCTTATTCTTCAGGCAATCATGCACAGGGAGTGGCGGCCGCAGCGGCGCACTTTGGTGTGCCTGCTACCATTATTATGCCCGCTGACGCACCACAGATTAAAATTGCAAATACCAAAATCCTCGGCGCTACGGTGGTGTTATATGACCGTCATAAGGAAAATCGTGAGGCGATTGGCCAGCGGCTGGCCCTTCAACATAACCTTACCCTTATTCCACCCTATAACGATGCAGATATCATTGCTGGCCAAGGCACTATTGGACTAGAAGCAGCAAATCAAATGTTGGCTTTAGGTTTGACACCAGATCAAGCCATTGGACCCATTGGCGGAGGGGGTTTAATTACAGGCAGCGCTACAGCACTCAAACAACACTTCCCCAACATCACTCTTTGGGGCGCAGAACCTGAGAGCTATGACGATGCTGCGCACTCAATCGCTGCTGGCTTGCGTTTGGCGAATAAAAACCCACCCTCTTCTATCTGTGATGCCATATTAACCCCCATGGTGGGTGAGTTAACTTTTCCCATTATGCAGCACTATTTGGCAGGCGCTAAAGTGGTGCAGGAGAAACACGTATTGGCAGCCATGCTGGTGTGCATGCAGCAATTAAAAGTAGTGGTGGAACCCGGAGGCTGCGTTGGTTTAGCCGCTATTTTAAATCGCAGCTTAGCTGTGAAAGACAGAATTACATTAGTGATTCTGTCTGGCGGCAACACAGACCCAGCGATGCTGAGTCTCGCATTGAATCAGTAGTTATTATTCAGCGGGGGTTATGTCAACATTAACACTCAAAAACTCACCCTTAGTGTAGGGTATTGTCGTGGTCATTTGCCACACATTGCCCCCAAACTCAATGTAAGTTTTGTAACCCGTCACTTGGTTCACACTGCGCTGCTGCATCACCACATCGCAAACTTCTTGTTGCCTCTGACCAGTAATTACCTGCTTACTGTTGCCGCTAAAGGAGCCTTTATTAGCAAGGTCTGCACCAGCAATCGCGCCAAGCAAGGTGGCTGCATCTTTACCCTTGCCACCACCCACTGCATTACCCATTAAACCACCAAAAATGGCACCCGCCACAACATCAGCCGTGGAAGGTTGCTTGCCTCCTGATTGCTCACCATAGATAGGAATTTGTTCCACTCGACACGATTTAACAGGCACTTCCTGATACACCTGTGACACAATGTCGTCTGATTTTTGTAATACTTTTACTAACATCGTTTGGGCGGAGGCACCACTTGCCAGCGCCAAGCCCGCAGTAGCTAAGGCAAAGTTTAGAGTCACTTGCTTAGTGACCTTTTGCAGAGTCAATCGCGTCATTTTGTTCATAGCATCTTCCTTAACAGTAATAAGATAATTCTACTATCTAGACTAGCACATTGATAAATAATTCCCCTAGTCCGTGTCAAAATAAGTAAAGATTTTCTACTCTAAGCTTATTGAGCCGGCCCTAATGTATGATGTGGTCAAAATCAAATGTTACTCACCCGTCTCAATCGATCTTAAAGAGGTCTGCTAAGTGTTATTAACTGTCAAAGGTATAATTTTGAATCTACACGCACCATTATTGGAAAAAAAAGGCTTTTTCTCTGCCCTCACAGGGCTAATTTTTACACTCGTTTTACCGGCCTGCAGTGTCGCTGAAACTTTTAGTAACACTAACCCAAACGTGGGTCCTAAAAGCCTAGGTGATGTCATTGAGTGGCGCCTAACCAAAGATTCATCACCAGCAAGAGTCGCTATTGAAGTTTCTGATGAGTGGCGAAACCTGACACCTCAATCACATCCCTATGCCATTTGGATTGGTCATGCCACCTACCTTATCGACACAGGCGATGTGACTATTTTAACAGACCCCATTTTCTCAGATCGGGCCTCTCCAGTCAGTTGGGCTGGGCCAGAACGACTGATTCCACCGGCTATGTCAGTGCAACAATTACCCAAAATTGATGCCGTGTTGATTAGTCACAATCATTACGATCACCTTGATCTGCCAAGTTTGAAATTACTACAAAAAAATAATCCCAATATGGTTATTTTGGCACCGCAAGGTGATAAAGAACTATTGGACTCACAAGGCTTAAATTATGTGTCAGAATTTAGGTGGTGGCAAAATATTCAAGTCAAACAAACTGAATTTACCTTCACACCGGTGCAACATTGGTCTGGACGCGGCATTACTGGACGTAATACTAGCTTGTGGGGCGGTTGGTTTTTAAAAAGCCCTGCTCTATCACTTTACCACGCTGGTGATACTGGCTACTCCAAAGATTTTGTGGCCACCCAAGAGCGCTTGGGAACGCCAGACTTTGCGTTTATCCCCATTGGGGCCTATAAGCCCAGATGGTTTATGAAAGGCTCACATATTGATCCAGCAGAAGCGGTGCAAGTTGCCCTTGATTTGCAAGTAACCAAGTCATTTGGCATGCACTGGGGCACCTTTGTGTTAACCGACGAGAAGATTAAAGAGCCCCGCAAATTGTTGGCTGAGGCATTAATCAAACGTCAATTGGCGCCTGATTTTTTTGTAGCTCCAAAACCTGGCGAGATCTTAAAGCTAGTCCCTTAAAGTTAGCCCTTTAAAAAGTGATCTTGCACAACACAGCTCAGACCTACGAGAGAGGATAGCCCCTACTTAATTTAATAGTGGGTTAGTCAGCCAACAATTCTAACCAGTGTTTGACGGGTACATTGCCTGCACCACCTAAATGGAGTTGGCAGCCAATATTAGCGGTCACGATTAATTGCGGTGAGTCTATGGTTAGGTCCTTTATTTTTTGGCTACGCAGTTGGTGACTTAAGTCAGGTTGCAGCAACGAATATGTGCCTGCTGAACCACAACACAAATGGTCATTTTTAGTGGCGGCAGTGTCTAGGCCTAAATGGTCTAATAGCGCTTTGACCTTAAACGGCAATTGCATGGCATGTTGCTGCGTGCATGGGCAATGCACCGCCACCTTGCCTAACCCTGTGCCTAACCCTTTGTCTGCACCTTGGGTGTTATTTAACTTAGCTTTAATGGGAGCAAGGTCTTCTTGACCCAAAATGTCCACCATATCCTTGGCGGCCTTGGAAACTTGATTGGCTTTATCTGCATAAGTTACGTCATCACGCAACAGGTAGCCATACTCTTGCAGCGCCGCACCGCAACCTGAGGCAGTAATCACCAGAGCTTCAGCGCCAGCCTGCAATTCGGGCCATATTAAATCAATATTGTGTCTTGCTTGCTCTAGGGCTTTTTCATGGGCATTCAGATGATGATTAACAGCACCACAGCAACCACTTTGATGAAGCACTTTTAAGGTAATGCCCAATTGGTCTAGCACCTGTGCTGCAGCAATATCTGTATTGGGTGCGGCACTTGCTTGAGCACAACCAGGCAAACTCAACATCACCCGTTTATGGTTACTTTGGGGAGCCACTAGTTGAGGCACAGCAAGCGGCACATGTTGTTTTATAACGGTGGGCAACATGGGCCTCACTAACTGACCTAGTTTCAGTAATGGACCAAATCTAGACCGATAAGGTAATATTTGCCTGAGCCCCCAGCGCACTAGTTTTTGATGCATGGGACGAGGCGCTTTTTGCTCTACTACAACCCGACCTAAGTCCACTAGATGACCATACTCTACCCCAGAAGGGCAGGTTGTTTCACAACTTCTACAGGTCAAGCAGCGATCTAAATGATGACGCGTTTCTTGCGTCACTTGTTCACCCTCAAACATCGCTTTCATCATATAAATGCGGCCACGTGGGCCGTCACGTTCATCACCTAACAGTAAATATGTTGGGCAGGTTGCAGTGCAAAAACCACAGTGCACGCAGGCTTGTAATATATCTTTCACTGGTGCAAATTGAGGTTGGTCAGCAAACTCTTTGGCAATAATGGTCTTCATGGTTTACATCCAAGCATATAGACGACCCGCATTAAGAATTCCGTGGGGGTCAAAGGCATGTTTTATGCGCTGCTGCAGGGCCTGCTGAGGCGCACTTATAGCACCATAAACCTCAGCTAATCGGTCACCGCCTTGATATTGCACCAAACCCTCCAGAGGCGTATCTAAAGCCTCTGTTAAGACCCAGCGTTCCGCTCCAGCCCAATTAATCAAAGACGTATTAGGTACTGTGTTTGCGAGCGTATCGCTTGCCCCACTCCAACGCCATAAGGTTTGATCATGGCGTGGTTGCAAAAAAGACCCTTCCCTGATGGCTTGCCAAAATATTTCTGCAGCTTTTGATGCTAGCTTTTCACCACCCAAAAAAGTACTGGCTGAGGCTACTCCGCCTGCACCACCTTGCAGTCTTACATAAAGCAGACCCTTAAAATGGCTCATACCCGTGATAGGTAGACTGAGGTTAGCCCATTTCAACATTGCTTCTAATGCAGCTTCTATGGTCATGTCGAAGGTGAGGGTATGGCCTGCCTTGAACTCTGGTAAAACTTTTATGGAGACGTCGGTAATCAGGCCCAGACTGCCCATAGCACCACACTGCAAACGCGTCACATCAAAGCCTGCAACGTTTTTCATCACTTGACCACCAAACTGCATCACTTCACCATAGCCATTGATGAGTCCTAGGCCCAGCAAACTGTCTTTAACACCACCAAACCAGGGCCGCGAAGCCCCTGTTTGATTCGCTGCCACAGTGCCACCAATGGTGGCTTCACCAGCAAAACTTGGGGGTTCAAAAGGCAGGCGTTGGTGTTGCTCTGCTAACAGATCGTTGAGTAGCGAAATTTTTGTGCCAGCACGCGCACGAACAACCAATTCAGTGGCACTATAACTAATGACTCCACTATGATCGGCCATATCCATGGCTTCTCCAGAAGTTTCTCTACCGAGGCTGGCTTTAGTATTGCCTCCACGTATCTTGAGGGGTGTTTTTGTGGCATAAGCGTGTTGAATTTGTTGCTCTAACTGCACGGTTAAATCACCCATGCTGTAAGCTCCGATATTCTTGGCAATACTTAAGTGTAGGAATGCCTTTACCTGGGTTTAATAACTCTTCACTATCAAAGGCCGCTTTTAAGCGCCTGAACTGAGCCAATTCTGCATCTCCAAATTGGTAGGGCATTTGGGGCATTTTCTCTAAACCCACACCGTGTTCACCAGTAATAGTGCCCCCCACATCAACACATAAAGTCAGAATATCTCCACCTAATAATTCTGCTTGCTCGAGCTCTCCATCAATGCTGGCATCAAACAGAATAAGTGGGTGTAAATTGCCATCACCAGCATGAAAAACGTTGGCAACGCGAAGCCCATAAAACTGGGATAATTCACTAATACGTGTTAACACGTAACCCACCTGGCTGCGGGGAATAGTGCCATCCATACAATAATAGTCGGGCGATATGCGCCCCACTGCAGGAAAAGCCGCTTTACGCCCTTGCCATAAGGCTGCGGCTTCTGCGGCATCTTTAGCGATGCGAATATGGTGCGCACCATGTTGTTTAAAGCACTCGCACACCAAAAGTAATTGTTCTTCAACTTCGGCATCAGTGCCGTCTAACTCACAAATAAGTAATGCTTGGGCATCTGTTGGATATCCCACTTTGACAAAGTCTTCAGCCGCACTAATAGCCAAATGGTCCATCATCTCTAAACCTGCTGGGATAATACCCTGCCCTATCAGGGCTGCGACTGCATCACCTGCAGCAGTGACAGTGTCATAGGCCGCCACAAGCACTTGCACTCTTGGTGCCCTTGGTAACAGTTTGACCTTGGCTTCCACCACTACACCTAGTAACCCTTCAGAGCCTACCATTAAGCTCAATAAATCCATACCAGGTTCATCTAAACCTGCACCACCCAAGGTCATTATTTCCCCTTCAATGGTCACCATAGTAACTTGCAGCAGGTTATTCACTGTAAGGCCGTACTTAAGACAGTGCACTCCACCCGAATTTTCCGCCACGTTACCACCGATGGTACAGGCAATTTGTGAGGATGGGTCTGGCGCATAATACAAACCAAAAGGCGCAACAGCCTCTGTGAGTGCTAGATTACGCACACCCGGTTGCACTGTTGCTGTGCAGGTTTTATGGTTAACATGGACAATTTGATTAAGTTTGGTCAGGACCAATAAAAGTCCTTCAGCATGGGGCATGGCGCCAGCGCAAAGGCCCGTGCCAGCACCCCTTGGCACTAAGGGTACCCCATGTAAGTGGGATAGACGCAAAATAGCCTGCACCTGATCCACAGTTTCTGGCATCGCCGTGACTAAAGGTAATTGCTGGTACACAGTCAAGCCATCGCATTCAAAAGGTCTTTGGCCTTCTTTTGAAAGTATCACCGCACCAACTGGTAGTATTTTTTGTAAGGCGCTGACAAAGGTGGATACGTCTATTACGCCTTCATGGGGTGGCTTGTTAGGAGCATTTAATAAGGAATTCATAACGATAACTTAGACCATAATGTTTAAATTGGTAAAGTATTATTACCAATATTTAAACTAGGTTATCACACCCTTCTCATGAAAGGCATATTGTTTCTCGTTATTTTGCTGGGCCAATATTACTTTTTCAAACAGAAACATTGAGGTTAAGTGACATTACGCAAAGCACTATAAGTTACAAAGCTATTATTTTACAAAACTAGATCTAGCGGCCATTGAAGCCGCACAGCAAGCAAGGTATATTTACCGGCGACCCTAAAACAGCCCTAAAATTGTAATTAATGAGCCCTTTTCCATGATTCCCCTCAGTCTTCAATCTCGGTTATTTACCTTACGATCTAACAAAATATTTGAGTTATTTGTGGTCAGCATCATCTTGCTCTCAGCCTTGGTCATTGGCGCTAAAACCTATTCAATGCCCGCCGGCTTGATTAGCCTCATCGGTTTTTTAGACATTGGCATTACGATTTTTTTCCTGATCGAAATTAGTATTCGTTTTGCAGGTGATCCGCAAAAAAGTAGGTTCTTTTTTAATGGTTGGAATGTTTTTGATAGCGTCATTGTTATTGTCAGTCTGATTCCTATAGAGGACAGTGAATTAGCTCTAGTTGGCCGCCTTATTCGAATTTTTCGGGTGTTGCGGATGGTGTCAGTGGTGCCTGAGCTGCGCATATTACTGAACTCACTCATTAAGGCGATGCCTCAGTTGGGTTATGTTCTGTTACTAATGTTCATCATTTTTTACATTTATGCGGCTGTTGGCACCACCTTCTTCGATACCATTAATCCCGTCTTATGGGGTGATATATCAATCTCTATGCTCACGCTGTTTAGAGTGATGACCTTTGAAGATTGGACCGATGTAATGTACGAAGTGATGGCAGTTTATGGTTACGCCTGGGTGTTCTTTTTGAGTTTTATATTTTTAACGACCTTTGCATTTTTAAATATGGTGATTGGCATCGTTGTCAATGTCATGGAAAATGAAAACGCAGCCGAACGTCTAGCAGAGGGAGAACCCTCGATGACCGACTTACGCAATGAATTAGCTGACATAAAAGCCCTGCTAAAACGCCAAGGTGGCTAACTCTTAGTAATGGACAAGTGCCCAGACACCAGCCCACTTAATAGTAGGTTAAAAGCTCGCTGCTTCATTGCCTGCATTTGCTTATTTACGTCTTTGTAAGGAGCAGAGCGACCTAGCCATGTCCGTGTGAATAAGAAGGCTTGAAGCTTACCTTTATTAAGGGCAGAATGAATTCTTTTTAGTGCAGCGGAGTCAATTGCATGCGTCCACATTTGTCTATTTCACGGCGTACAAGTCGAACACCTTTTAGCAGCCGCGTAGAGGCTGCTGGTGCGACAGGCTACACGGTTTATAATCACACCTTATTAGCCACCTCATTCCGTGGCATTGAAGTGGATTATTGGCACTTGTGTGAAAATGTTCAGGTGTGGGATGTGAGTTGTGAAAAACAAGTGACCCTCATGGGCCCTGGCGCTAACCAGCTGGCTCAATACATGACACCTAGAGACCTTTCGAATGCCCAAGTAGGCCGCTGTTATTACTTACCCATGTGTGATGAGAATGGCAGCATGATCAGTGACGGTGTAGGCATTAAGATCAATGATCGCCACTGGCGTTTATCTGTTGCAGACTCAGATGTATTGCTGTGGGCCAAAGGCTTAGCCGTTGGCTTTGGTTTAGATGTTGAGGTCAGAGAACCAGAAATTTTTCCCTTAGCAGTGCAAGGACCTAAAGCAGAAGCATTAATGTGCCGCGTTTTTGGTGATGCCATTAAGCT
>DFSH01000022.1:43177-44837 GCA_002378565.1 Flavobacteriales bacterium UBA3442
GGTGATGCCATTAAAGAACTCGGGTTTTTTGCCATCGCACCCTTTGTTTATAAGGGTAAGCGCATGAAAGTAGCTCGTTCTGGCTGGAGCAAACAAACCGGCTTTGAAGTGTTTGTTAATGATGCAGATATTGGCACCCAATTATGGGATGAATTATTTGCTAAAGGACAAGACTTGGATGTGCGTGCAGGTTGCCCCAACTTGATTGAGCGCATTGAGAGTGGACTCATGTCTTTTGGCAGCGATATGGACCACACAACCACACCGTTTGAAATTGGTTTAGAAAAATACATCAACCTTGATGCCGATATTGAAAGCCTAAGCTTGCCTGCATTAAGGCTTCACACCCCGACCAAAAAACTAATGGGTTTGGTACTGGAGTACCATCGCAGTTTAAGTGACGTGAATGTGTTTGTTGGTGATCAAAAAATTGGGGATATCCGCAGCCAAGCATACTCCCCTAGATACATGCGTCGCTTGGCCTTTGTAATGTGTAATTTAGAAGCCTTAAATGGGGCTAAAACAGTAGCCGTTAACACTGATCAAGGCCAAGCCACTGGCACGCTCACCAGCTTACCTTTTAATTTTGAAGCCTTAGGCCTTAAGGCCTGTCGTTGAACCCCTTGAAACACCAAAATTAGCCCCGTCAGTCTGAAAAGTGACTGACTAGACTTATGTATTTCCCAAAGGAGAAAGCTGGCGTATATTGCGCCCATATGTTCAACCCCTAACACTGTTTGGTCGCCACCTATGAACCCAGAACTGTCTATCACTCGTCTATCAACCTCCAATCTTTCAATCAGTCGGCGCACCCGCGCAACCCCCTTTACCAGTCGCGTTGAAGCCGCAGGCGTGCACGCCTACACTATTTACAACCACACGTTATTAGCGGCTAATTTTCGTGGCATGGAGGCAGATTATTGGCACTTGTGCAAACATGTTCAGGTGTGGGATGTATCATGTGAAAAACAAGTGGCTATAAGTGGACCCGATGCCTACCGCCTCATCCAAATGATGACGCCCAGAGACTTATCCAAAGCCCGCATTGGTCGCTGCTTTTACGTGCCCCTTTGTAACCCTGAAGGCGGCATTGTTAATGATCCCATCGCCATAAAACTCACTGAAACTGATTGGTGGTTATCGATCGCTGATACAGATGTCATGTTATGGGCGCAGGGTTTAGCCATTGGTTTTAACTTGGATGTTAGTGTCACTGAGCCTGATGTTTGGCCCATTGCCGTGCAAGGTCCCAAGGCAGAAGAGCTCATGGCGAGGGTGTTTGGGGAAGGTGTGCGCGACATTAAGTTCTTTCAAATTAAACCCATGTCATACCAAGGGGTAGATATGCAGGTGGCCCGATCTGGCTGGAGTAAACAAGGTGGTTTTGAAATTTATGTGGATAATGCAAGTCTAGCAGGTCCATTATGGGATGAATTTTTCGCAAAGGGCAAAGATTTAAATGTAGGCCCTGGATGCCCTAATGGCATAGAGCGCGTTGAAAGTGGACTATTGTCCTTAGGTAACGATATGGATTATGCCACCACACCTTTTGAATGTGGCCTAGGCCAATACGTTGATTTAGATGCTGATATAGAGAGCTTATCCCTGCCTGCTTTGCGTCAGCATGTGCCAACGAAAAAACTCATGGGTATAATCATTA
>DFSH01000022.1:44950-53052 GCA_002378565.1 Flavobacteriales bacterium UBA3442
TGCTTTGCGCCAGCATGTTCCAACGAAAAAACTCATGGGTTTAGTCATTAACCAAACCTGTACTATTTCTCAAACAGACGTCTTCATAGGAGACCAATGGGCGGGCGAAATCACCAGCCAAGCCCCTTCGCCCAAATATGGGGTACACTTAGCGTTTGTGCTGTGCTCTTTGCCCACTTTAGGCAATAGCCTAACGGTCGATGTGCACACCAGCCTTGGCACGCTAAAAGGCCAACTGACGAGTCTACCTTTTAACTTTGAGGCCCTAGGCTTGACCCCACAACTAGCTGCTGAATAAGCACATTAAGGCAACACTATGAGCAAATCTTCTTATTTAGGCGCCGATACCATTGCGCTCCACAGTGGCTATCAGCCAGAATCAGACCATGGCTCTAGGGCAGTGCCTATTTACCAAACAACCTCATACGTGTTTGATAGTGTCGATGAAGCTTCGGCGTTATTTAATGTGGAGCAAGGTGGGCATATATATAGCCGTATCACTAACCCCACTGTGGCGGTCTTAGAACAGCGCTTGGCTGCTTTGGAAGGCGGTGCAGGGGCAATTTGTACGGCGTCTGGCATGAGTGCCCTGTTTGTGAGTTTTTTCAGCCTATGCTCTGCTGGCGACCATATTGTTAGTGCTGCTCAGATATACGGATCCACCGTGACACTTTTGAAGCACTCCCTTAAGCGTTTTAACATAGACTGCACCTTTGTTGATATTAATGATCAACAGGCTTTAGGGGCTGCCATACAGGACAACACTAAGTTAGTGTTTTGCGAATCCATCGGTAACCCTGGCCTTGCAGTCTCTAACTTACCTGCCATTGCAAAGACTGCTCATGCTCAGGGCATACCCCTGGTTGTGGATGCAACGTTTGCAACGCCCTACCTCAATAATCCGATTGAGCATGGTGCTGATGTCGTGGTGCATTCAGTAACTAAGTGGATTGGTGGCCATGGCGTTGCTGTAGGGGGTGTAGTCATTGATGGGGGTAATTTTGATTGGCTTAAAAGTGGTCGTTTCCCCACCCTAACCCAGCCTTACGAACCCTTTCACGGCATGAATTTTTGGGAAGAATTTGGCCCTGCTGCGTTAGCCATGCGCATCCGCTGTGAATCGATGCGTGACATCGGTGCAGCCATGACACCCCATAATGCTTTTTTGTTATTGCAGGGCTTGGAAACGTTAAACTTGCGCATGCAGCAACATGTGTCTAACGCTCAAGCGATGGTCACTTGGCTGCAAACACAGGATGCAGTCGCCTGGGTTAATCACCCTGACATTAATGCCGAAGCGCACACCAAAGCACTTTTCCCTAAAGGTGCAGGTTCAATGCTCACCTTTGGAGTAAAAGGTGGTCGCGATGCTGGAGCTGCCTTTATCAACGCTCTGCAATTATCATCAAACCTAGCCAATGTGGGTGATTCTCGGACTCTGGTGCTCCATCCAGGTAGCACGACTCATTCACGACTGAGTGAACACGACCTCATAGCCGCAGGCATCGGTGCAGACCTTATCAGGGTGTCTGTAGGAATTGAGACGCTCAAAGATATTCAAGCCGATTTTAGCCTAGGTTTGCGGGCAGCAGCTAAGATTTTGGCGCAACAGGCAGAGGCGTAAACATGTATATTCAAGTTGATAACGCTAATACGTTTATTGCCACTGGTGGAAAACCATTTGCAGCCCATTTACCCACCGTCGTTTTATTACACGGTTCAGGCACTGATCATCGGTGCTGGGCGCTGCAGGCACGCTGGTTTGCCTTCCACGGTTATAGTGTATTTGCTCCCGACTTTCCCGCCCATAGCTTATCTGAGGGCGAAGCCCTCACGAGTATCGAACTCATGGCAGCTTGGCTGGTGCGAGCATTGGACACCACCAAGGTAGACAAGGTCCACCTAGTGGGACATTCCCAAGGATTTTTAGTGGCTTTAGAAGCTGCAGGTCTACTTGGTGATCGACTTAAATCTGTCACCGCTCTTGCCACTGCTAGCGCCATACCAGTGAATCCAGCCTTAGTTGAAATGGCACAATCCAACCCCAAAGTTGCCGCAGAAATGATGCTACAGTGGGGTTTTGGTAGTCCACATCAATACGGTGCAAGCTCAGTACCTGGCATGCAGCCCATTGGTATTGGCACTCGGATTATGGCAAATAACCCTCTCGCAATCGACTTAATCGCATGCAATGCCTATGAAAAAGGTGCTGAAAAGGCGCTCCAACTTGCCAACATAGGTTGTCCTAGTTGCGTTATTCTAGCGGCACAGGACCGCATGACTCCCAAAAAAGAAGGTTTTAAGCTCGCATTGGACTTAAACACAGCTGCACAGGTTATTGCTGACAGTGGGCACATGTTGCCAATGGAAGCGCCCAAAGAAAGCCTCAACCTAATGAAAAAATTTATCCAATCTTTAGAGACATAACCATGGCCAAGTTGATTAATAATTCGTTGTCTACAGCATCGCCCATCAAGAAAGTTGCAGTCATTGGTGCTGGCACAATGGGCGCAGGCATTGCGGGTCAAGTGGCCAATGCTGGAGTAGAAGTCTGGTTATTAGATCTTCCCAGCGTTGGAGACAGTGTTAATGCTTTAGCTGAACGAGGATTTAAGCGCCTCAACAACCCGAGTTCTCCAGGTTTAATGAGTAATGAAGCGGGTCAACTTATTCACTGTGGCAACACCGAGGATGACTTTGAGCAACTTGCAGATTGTGATTGGGTAGCCGAAGCCGTAGTTGAGCGTTTGGACATTAAAAAAGCCTTATACCAGCGCATAGATGCGATGACTGGCGCAAACACCATTATCACTTCAAATACGTCCACCATCCCCATCAGTTTGTTGACTCAGGGCATGCCTCAAGCCTTTTGCGAACGCTTTGCCATTACACACTTTTTTAACCCTGTGCGTTTTATGCGTTTATTAGAGCTGGTGCGGGGCGAACATACCAGTGATGAAGTGGTTAAGACCTTAGAGCAATTTTGTGAAAGTAATTTGGGTAAGGGCGTTGTGGTATGTGAAGACACACCAGGGTTTTTAGGTAATCGAGTGGGCGTATTTGCCATCCAATGTGCCTTGCATACCGCCTTTGATATGGGTTTATCTCCCGCTGAGGCGGATGCATTATTTGGCCGCCCCATGGGCATTCCTAAAACTGGCGTATTTGGCTTGTATGATTTAATCGGCATTGACCTTATGGCTGATGTAGCAAAGAGCCTCGAAAGTATATTGCCAGAAGAGGACGAGTTTCATCAATATGCTCAGCCTATTCCTTTAATGACAAAAATGGTGGCTAACGGACAAACTGGCAATAAAGGCGGTCAAGGATTTTACCGAGATACAGACGCCGGTAAACAAATGTTGAACTTAACTGATGGCACGTATCAAACGACAGCCCGTTTGCAACTGCCATTGGCGCAACAAGCAGAAGCTGAAGGCGTTGCTGTATTATTAGATGACGATAGCGCATATGGTCGTTTTGCATGGCAAGTCTTGTCGAGCACATTGAATTATGCAGCAGCCCTGATCCCAGAAATTGGCCGCAACATTCTACCCATCGACGACGCTATGAAACTTGGCTATAACTGGATTTATGGCCCCTTTGAGTTATTAGATCAGATTGGTGCTCAGCGAGTGGTTGAGCGTATGCAAAAAGAAAACCGTCAGGTCGCACCCATGCTTTTATTGGCAGCTAAACAACACGGTTTCTATCAAGTCATTGACCAACAATTATGCAGCTTAGAACATGGGGGGCAATATGCTCCAATTAACAGACCCGCTGGTGTACTGCGTTTTTCTGAATTACGCCAAACCCTAACGGCTCAGTATAGTAATGCTAAAGCCAGTTGGTTTGAGCATGATGGGGCAGCCATTATAGAATTTCATTCCAAGGCTAACGCCCTAGACAGTGAGTCTATGGATGTTATTCGCCATGCGCTTGAGCAGGCACAGCAGCGCCAACTGCGAGGTGTTGTGATTCACAATGACGCCCAACATTTTTCTTGTGGAGTAAATCTAGTCGCCTTTCGCGAGTTCTTTGAAACCCAAGATTACAAAGGTATGGATGACTTCCTAAATCATTTTCAACACACAATGCACGCCATTAATGAGTGTCCCTTACCGGTCATTGCTGCACCGGCGGGCATGTCTATTGGCGGAGGTTTTGAAGTAGTGTTAGCCGCTGACCATGTCATTGGACATGCGAATTCTGTTATGGGCTTAGTCGAATCAAGCGTTGGCGTTGTGCCAGGTGGAGGGGGCTGTAAAGAGTATCTATACCGATGGTATGAAGTCCTTGGCGATATGAAAGCTGCGGCATGGAAAGCGTTTATGATTGTGGGATATGGTTGGACAGCAACGTCGCCCATAGAAGCCACTGAGCAAGCCATGCTGTACCCAGAAGATCAATACATGATGAACCGAGACCGCTTATTAAGTGAAGCATTATCACAACTGGATCGGGTCAAAAAAGCAAAGTCCCGCAAACCACTGCCCATGGCAGGTGAGGATACGTATAGGGAAATGATGGATTGGTTATTCGAAGCCGAAGATCAACAAAAAATTACGGCCCACGACGTCGCCGTAGGTACTGAACTCGCCCGTATTTTTACCGGCGGCAAAGTCAAAGCGAATACCATGATGAGCGAGCAGGATTTGTTTAATGCCGAACGGGAATCCTTCTTGCGCTTGGCCCGCTCTAAGGATACCCAAGCTCGTATTGTAAGTATGCTTGACCTTGGCAGTCCGATAAGGAATTAGTACAGTATTGATCATTAACTAGCTATTAAAAGCGTAGCACCTAATTTAGGCTGTGCAGTAACAGTTCTTTTGCATTGTTAAACTTCACCCTAGGTATGAACTCTTGCAAACACACTAGCCATGAACTAGCTAGGGGTGTAATCTGTTGACAAATTGAAGTTGTTTGATCAGTTTTTAAACTGGTTTTTGCTAAAAATTCAAAACGGAGAAGAATTTCATGCCAAGTTTGTTCGCTAAAATATGCATCAGTAAAAAACTGATTGCCGCATTTTTGCTGGTAGGAATTATTCCACTCACTGTGTTGGGTCTTACTACTTTGGATAGTGCCTCCAAAGCTTTAGAAAAACAGTCTTTAAATCAGCTTGAAACAGTACGCAGTATCAAAAAAGGTCAAATAGAAAACTTCTTTAAATCAGCACAAGAAGATCTCGCTATACTCAGCAAAACTATCGACCGCACCATGTGTCCACTGTCCATGTGTGCCAATCTAAATCTGTCTGGTAAAGAGAACACCCACTATAACTCCTACATTGAAACATACGGTTATTATGACCTATTTATCATTAAGCCAGATGGCTATGTTGGCTATACCGCCACTAAGGAACCTGACTACCAAACTAACCTTGTTAATGGGGTGTATGCAGAGTCTAGTTTAGGTCGATTGGTCCGTGAGGTCATGAGCACTGGCGAATTTGGCTTTGCCGACTTTGAAGCTTATGCGCCCTCTAATGGCGCCCCTGCTAGTTTTATTGCCCAACCTATAACCAATGCTGCTGGCAAAATAAAAGCCGTGGTGGCCCTACAAATTTCAACCGATAGCATTAACAAAGTCATGGCTGAACGCTCTGGTATGGGCACCACAGGCGAGAGCTATTTGGTCGGTGCTGACTATTTAATGCGCTCTGATTCATTCCTTGACCCCATCAACCATACCGTCGAAGCCTCGTTTGCCAACCCTGAAAAAGGTAGTATTGATTCTGACACGACAAAAGCTGCGCTGGCAGGCAAAAGTGGATCGAGTACTATTATTGACTACAATGGTAACCTCGTTCTTTCGTCATATACCCCTGTTAATATATTAGGTACACGGTGGGCGTTGATTGCAGAAATTGATAGTGCTGAAGCCTTTGCACCTATTCAAGATCTCAAAGTCTTAGCCCTTCAGATCGGCATCATTGGTAGTGTACTTATCTATATATTGGCCTTCTTTATGTCGCGCTCAATCAGGCGTCCGATTTTATCATTGTCTCAATTATTTAAAAAAATCGATGCCTCTGGTGACTTTTCTTTGCGTGTGACTGATATCGTTTCAACCGACGAAATTGGTCAAATGGCTAACGCAGTCAACCAGCATTTAGAATCCTTACAACACGCCATTGGTGCTGCCAATACGGTGGTGACAGACCTTTCTAAGGGCCGTTTTAACAATCGTATTGAGCTTGATTTTATGGGTGATCTAGCTACCTTAAAAGCGGGTGTTAACAATTCTGCGGATAGCGTAGAGAAAACCATGGATGGCCTTGAGCAAGTCCTAAAAGCCATTGCCACGGGTAACTTTAGTTACCGATTAGAGGGTGCTAGCGCCATTGGGTCTGACTTCCAAACCACTCTCACAAGCACTATGAAAACCATGGAACAAGCCATTGGTGAAATTAATCAAGTGATGAGTGCTGCGGCAGTAGGTAATTTTGACTTACGGGTAGAAACCCCCCTCCAAGGCGATTTGGATCAACTTAAAATAGGAGTCAATAACTCCATTGAAGCTATTGCTGAAGCCCTCAGTGAAACCACTGTGATGGCAGAAAAAATGGCTCATGGCAATCTGACTCAACGCATTACGGGTGCCTATCAAGGCCGTCTAGAAGATTTAAAATCTGCTCTCAATAGTTCAGTTGAAAATATGGAAAAAACGGTTTCAGCTGTCCTTCAAGCGACTGATAGTGTGGCTTCAAATGCTAACGCCATCAGTAATGGTTCTGATGATCTGTCTCAACGCACGAGTGAGCAAAGTTCATCTTTAGAGGAGACCTCCTCGAGCATGGAAGAGATGGCAGCCACAATTGAACACAACACAAACCGTGCAAACGAAGCACAAACTCTGGTGGTAAGCACTCAACAAGAGACGTCTGATGGGGTGGAAGTGGTGAACAAAGCGGTTCAAGCTATGGGTGATATTGAACAGTCCAGTAGTAAGATTGTTCCTATTATCACTTTAATTGATGGCATTGCTTTTCAAACTAATTTATTGGCTCTTAACGCTTCTGTTGAGGCCGCCCGCGCAGGTGAGCATGGCCGAGGTTTTGCAGTAGTGGCAGGTGAGGTAAGAACACTTGCTCAGCGAGCCGCTGATGCGGCGAAGGATATTAAGGTGCTTATTGATGATAGTTCGAATAAGGTCAAAGAGGGCCGTAACTTAGTCAACCAGACGGGTGAGTCGTTGACATCAATCAGTCAATCGATTACCCAAGTTAATGATATTGTGGCTAAAATTGCCACTGCAACGAGCGAGCAAACAGTTGTCGTTAACCAGATTAACTCTGCGGTTGGCCAGTTGGAAAATGTTAACCAACAAAACGTGGCGTTAGTTGAAGAGTCGTCAGCTTCAAGTTACTCCTTAAGCGATCAAACTAAAGCACTGAAAGATCAAATTTCCTTCTTTAAAGTAACTGCTTCTGGAATTCACACGCCATCTGCCGCACCATTGCGTTCAGCAGAACAGGTATTTGGCAAACAAGCCTTGGCAGAAATGACCACGCCAGCTGGCAAGCATGAACCTGCACCTGTCATAACCAGTGACGATGATTGGCAAGAGTTTTAAGGCTCAGCCAGTCTAGAAAACCAGCTCAACTGCTGGTTTTTTTATTTCAAGCGACGTTGATATTGCAATGGAAAGGCTCGTCTTATCGTTTTTAAATGATCCAGATCAATACATGCAACAGCGATACCTGGGCCTTCATCTAACTCCACTAAAATCTCACCCCATGGATCAATAATCATTGAATGGCCAAAGGTTTGCCTATGATCATGCTGACCACCATGAGATGCTGCCAGCATGTAACACTGAGTTTCGATGGCTCGCGCACGCAATAATGTGTGCCAGTGCGCTTGACCCGTGGTTCTGGTAAAGGCCGCTCCATTAACGATAATTTGGGCTCCCAAATCCACCAACTTAGCATGCATTTCTGCAAAGCGTAAATCGTAACAAATGGTCAAGCCAACCTTGCCCACTGGAGTGTCAATCACCACCAACTGATCTCCAGCTTCAAAGGTATCAGATTCACGATAACTGCCATGACTGTCTTCGATGTCCACATCAAACATATGGATTTTATCATAGCGCGC
>DFSH01000022.1:53298-53567 GCA_002378565.1 Flavobacteriales bacterium UBA3442
ATATGGATTTTATCATAGCGCGCAACTTCATCTCCTTCACTGTCGTAGACAAAACAAGCAGAGCGCACCTTATTTATGTCTCGTATGCCTTGTTGACACGGAATAGTACCCCCAACTAGCCATATGTGATTAGCCTTTGCTTGCTGCGATAACCAAAGGCGCAAGCCATGCTGAGGCAGCGATGCCGCTGCACCATGCGCCACCATCTGAGGGTCACCAAAAACGGCAAAACTTTCTGGTAACATGATCAATTGGGCACCCTGCTCTGC
>DFSH01000022.1:53854-54179 GCA_002378565.1 Flavobacteriales bacterium UBA3442
GCCCGTTGAATAAGCTCAGCTGTTGCACGTAGATTATCATCAACACTAAGTTTACTGACCAATTGCACCACTGCTACTGCTGGCCCATGACCCATTAAGTTGACAGCTTCAGATGACATTGAGTTGGGCTTACTGGGTGGGGATGACATTTTCAATACGCTCCTGCACCGACTGATTTTGATAGTCTTTGTCGAATATTCTCACTAAGTTGACATCCGGGTTATCAAGCGACCCCAAAACACTATAGCGAGCACTCGTGAAGGTAGATAGCTCATCACCAATGAGTTTATTAACAATGTAAATCATACCACTTAGCTGCGGCAGA
>DFSH01000080.1 GCA_002378565.1 Flavobacteriales bacterium UBA3442
TCACGTACCCATGTGTTGATATTTTTTGAATCAAATACACCAATAATGGTATTTGTGCCAAATCAATACCTAGATCAGTTAGAATATTTTTGCATAGCGGACTTCACGCAAGCGCCACGTGCTTTGTTGAGAACCCTTTGTAAAACTTTGGGTTTTTAAGCCATTGAATAGTTTTTAGTTATTGGAAAACGAAGGAACTTTGGAGTGATTCTTGAAGAATCACAAACGATGAGAAACGGTTGTAAACAGATCATTCGCCCCTTTTTGGCTATGACAATCTTGGTGGGCATGTCCTTATCATTGCAGGGGCAGAACTGTTTTGTGAATCTCAATGCATCAGCCACCGCAATGTGCCCGGGTGATTCCATTCAGCTCATTGCCTCAGCAAGCACAGGAACGATCTTGACTTGGTCGCACAATGGGATTCCCATCCCCAGTGTGGGTTCTACCATGTGGGTCAAGCAGGGAGGTAGTTACATTGTCAATGCGTCGGATGGGGCTAGTTGCTCTGCCTTTGCGGGCATTGCCATCAATGTGGTTCCTCTGCCACCAATTGCCTACAGCATCACCGGGTCTGGTATCAGTGATTCAACGGATGCTAATGGCAACATCACCTATTACAAATGCAATGGCAATGGGCAGTTCAAGTATGACATCACGACATCAGCTTCTGATTACAGCTCCTGGTTCATTGATTACGGCGATGGATTTACCACGGGTTCTGTGGGTTCCTTCATCAATGTAATCAACCATTTCTATGCCAATGGCTGGTACCAAGCGACCATCACCTTGACCAACTCATTGGGATGTGACACGTCGCTGGTCTTCTACATCCATCAGGCAAATACGCCTCAGGTTTCCTTGACACCGATTGGTAGTTTGGCTCGATGCCGTTCGTCATCTGGTGTGGACACTGTGTGGTATAGCGTGGGCAATTTTTCAAGCAATGCTGACAGCACGACCTACGAGCTGAGCTTCAACAATGGGTCAGCAAATACCATCTACAATCATCCGCCGCCTAGCATGGTTTACGCCATCATGGATACGGGGACTTGCGCCTTGTCGAGCAATGCCTTGGTGGGGGTGATGACGGCTACCGGCCAGTTTTGTGGAAGCGACAGCGACATTGCAGATGATGTGCTATTGACAGACAAGTCCACAGCAATCATTGATGGCCTCAGTGTCTTTTGCCTGGCTGCCACAACACAGTATGCAGACAGCTCAGTATTTGCGAACACTGCTCAGCTAGTCAATGGCAGCGTTTCATGCGCTGGATCGCCCAAGCGGGTATGGACGTTGAGCCCCAATACTTTTATCCTTAGCTCTGGCCTGTTGGGCAATTTTTCTAGCAACACGTCAGACCCTAGCACATGGACCAGCGGCAGTCAAGCATTGGATGTGCAATTCACCCAAGCGGGAACCTACACATTGATTCTCTACCAAGGCCTTGAGCTTGGGGGTACCACTTGTGGCATCACCAGCGACACCTTGTCCATTGTGGTGCACCCTGTGCAGTTTGACAGCTTGCAAAGCTTTGGTTGTGACTCCACGTTTGCCAATGGACAATGGTATTACCAGTCAACAAGCCTCACTGACAGTGCCACCAGTTCAACAGGCTGTGACAGCATCACCTTTCATGAGATTGTGGTTTACCCCTCCTTTATTGACAGCACAAGCAACACCTCCTGTGGTCCGACGACATGGCAGGGCCAGAACCTTTTGACCTCAGGCATGTACCACGACTCCTTGACCAGTGTCAACGGTTGCGACTCGGTTTTGTTCATGGCTTTCAACCGCCTCTACACCAGTGGGGATACGGTCACCCTTAGCGGCTGTGATTCGCTGATTTACCAGAGCCACACCTTCACCTCAAGTGGTCAGACCTGGGACTCCTTGACGGCAGTCAATGGCTGCGATTCATTGGTGTTGTTTGATGTGAGCATTGTGAGCAGTTACCAGCTTACCCAGCAAATCAGTGATTGCCAGTCATACAGCATCAACGGGAATACGTACACTACAAGCGGCACATTCATCGACAGCTTGCTAAGCGCAGCCGGTTGTGATTCGATTGTCACGACTCTATTGACCATTCACGGGAGCACGGTGGATTCTACATGGGTTACAGCTTGTGATCAATACATCTTCCATGGCAGTATCTTGACTTCAACGGCGGTTTACAGTCAAATGTTGCAATCCGTCAATGGTTGTGATAGCAACCAGGTTTTAAGCTTGACCATTAACAATTCTGACAGCACCTGGCAGACATTGAGTGGATGCTACATGGTGAGTTATCAAGGAATAGATCATTTTTCATCTACAAACTTCAGTCTATGGCTTACCAACGCAAGGGGATGTGATTCAACCCACCACGTCATCATTGATGTGATGCCGGGACCGCAGCTTCTGCCTTTTTCTCCTGTTGAGCTTTGCTTGTCGGATCCAATCCACACACTTTCTGGCGCCAGCCCACTGGGCGGCTCCTATTTTGGCCCCTTTGTGGTCAACGGACAGTTCCACACGCCATCAGCAGCGATAGGCAGCCATGCCATAGGCTATGTGTACACCAGCTCGTCAGGATGCGTGGACACAGTGTTTTCATGGGTTGATGTGATTGGCTATTGCGAGCCACAGGTGTATGTCCCCAATGCTTTCACGCCAAATGGGGATGTGGTCAATGACTTTTTCAAGGTGTATGCTCAAGGGGTGGATAGCTTCCATGTCACCATCTATTCCAGGTGGGGTAATGTGCTCTATGAATCGGATAGCCCAGGATTCAGGTGGGATGGCAGATCCAATGGTCAAATGATGCCTATTGGCGCCTACACCTACCGGATCAATTACAGCTACACCAAGCACGGACTCACGCTCAATGAGGAGTTGGTTGGGGTGTTGCAGCTTTTGCAATAAAAACGGGGCACCTGCAGGGCGCCCCGTTAGTCAAACACAAAGTAAGTTTACTTGTCGCCTCCCAAGATGATGGGTAGACCAGCATCACCAGCGCCAATGATGACGATCTTGCTGTTCGGTGAGTCAGCCAATTCCCTAGTTGCCTCAATGCCCTTCCATTTTAGGAGGTCTGAATTGATGCCTTTGGATACGATTGTTTGGAAATCGTAGATACCTTTTGCTTCAATGCTCTTACGCTCTGCTTCCTTCATCTCTTTTGCAATACGGAACTCATATTCCTGGCTGATTTGTTCTTGCTTGAGCTTGCCTTCAATGGCTGTTTTGATGGTTGCTGGCAGCATGACTGAACGAATCAGTAAGGCATCAAGGAAGATAAAGTTTGCCTCAAGGTTCGCAGCTGTCATTTCATAAATCTCTTGCTGTATCGCCTCGCGCTTAGAGCTGTATAGCTCTTCTGGGGTGTACTTACCAATGACTTTTCTTGTAGCTGAACGCACCTCAGGAATGATGATAGTTCTAGCGTAGTTGGGACCAACTTGGTTGTGCAAGTAACCCACTTTTTCCAACTGTGGACGGTAACGGGTTGATACATCAATCTTGATTTCCAGTCCATTGCTTGACAAGACTTCCATGGTTTCCGTGGTTTCTTGCTTCTTTACATTGTAGATGGTGATTTTGTCCCAGGGGGCTTTCACGTGAAATCCCTCATTGTAAATGGTTTCGACATCTTGACCACCGCTGAACTGGTGAAAGATGGTTCCCCGCTCACCGTTGCCGATAGTGAAGAACAATGAACTGCTGAGACCTAAAAATATCAGACCGCCGAATACGAGGGTCAGAAGGGTGATGACTTTACGTGGGTTTTCCATGTGCCGAAGTTAGTGCAAGTTTAAGCCCCCTTGGTAGGCCTGAATGTTTTTCACCAAGGCATCAGCTAAGTCGTTGGGCACAGGGAAGGAAAGGATGTAATGCGCAATCCGCCACTGGCCATCACTGCCTTGGATGACCACGCCAGATCCCCGGCATTCTCCCATGTGATCGGAATCCAGGACTTCATCGAACCACCCAACGGATCCGTGCATATTGACGTGACGTGTTCGAGGGACAAAGGTCCAGGCAGATTCACCTTGGAAGAAGCGATGACTCCACTGCGCAAATTCCAAGGTGGTCCAACGTTCACTGGCATCGGTTCCCATGAAGATGGATGCGTCATTGTGCATGCTTGAGAAATAGGTCATTGAATCTGCATCGCTGGCTGCTTGGTGCCAGTTGTCGACGAGGGCATTGATGCTGGCAGTGATAACCATGTCAACGTCATCGCCGCGGGAGCTAGTATTGTCAATGGGTTGGCAGGCGGTGATTGTTATTGCTAGACTGAACAGGATCATCCAAGGAGTTTGCATAGTTGTGGGTGTTATGGTTGGCTTCAATTTTGACCTAAGTTAGCGCCATGAAAAAGATTATGGCACTTGTGTTCATGCTAACCTTGATTCAGTGCACTCGTCAAACATCTGTTGTTCAAGTCATGAGTCATGGCGGTATAGAGCGAGAGTACCTCTACCATGCTAAAGAGGACTTGCCAGTCAATGCGCCACTTGTGATGGTTTTGCATGGATTCATGGGCGATGCAAGGGGTCTGCAGTCCTACACAGGAATGAACCAGATAGCTGATGAGAATGGTTTTGCAGTCGTGTACCCCTCTGGCACCTATACCCCTCAGGGAGATAGTTATTGGAATGCAAACTTGCTGTATCCGCCCGTGGATGATGTAGGTTTCCTAACCACATTGGTCCAATTCTTACAAGTTAAACACGACCTCAATCCACAAAGAACCTTTGTATGCGGTATGTCTAACGGCGGATTCATGAGCTATACTTTAGCCTGTCAATCCTCGGAGGTTTTCCGCGCCATGGCATCAGTTACGGGCACCATGTCAGGAGGAGATTGGGCATCATGCCAGCCCACAAGACCAATCCCTGTGCTTCAGATTACGGGCATCAGTGACAATATCGTGCCGCTCGATGGCAGTCTGGCCTCTGCTTATGGATTTAGCGGTGCGCCTCACCAAGATAGCATCATGCAGATGTGGGCAAGTCTTAATGGATGTACAACCAGGGACTCTAGTTTCATTCCTAACTCAACCCACGCCATCACTTTCAAGGGAGCAAGCAATGGCCATGAGGTGTGGCATTACACGATTGAAGACATGGGTCATGAGTGGCCAGGTACTTTGGTCATCAAGTCGCCTAGAGACTATTACCCCTATGGGACTGTTGCAAGTGAGGTTATTTGGGATTTTTTCAGTCGCTATTGACCGTTCATCCGTCCGGACTGCCTTATTTTTGCGCCACAAATTGGCCCCGTAGTACAATGGATAGTATATAGGTTTCCGGAACCTGAGATCTAGGTTCGATTCCTAGCGGGGCTACTACATGCAACAACTGTGAGAGCGTTGTCCTTTCATATGCAGGACACCAAAAAGGCAAACTTTCAACGCCATGCCTTAAATTCGTTCCATGCCTCAAGCCATCTTGAACCCATCCCCGATATTTATCCTTGGTTGCCACAAGTCTGGCACCAGCTTGATGCGTTCCTTGTTTGATGGCCATCCGGACTTGAAGGTTATTCCCTTTGAGAGCCATGTGATGGCATTGATGGGTGAACAAGTGCTGTACGATTACCGCAAGCAGGAGGCAATGCCTCAAGCAGACTTCAAGGCCAATTTGCTTCAACTGTTAAGGCAGTATGCATCATCCAAGGACCGAACGGCTGATGCCATGCTTAGTGATGACATGGACGTCAGCTCAGCGCAACAATTTATCGCGTCGGCCGACCAACCAACCAATGTGAAAGAGGCCCTTCAGTTGATTGTTGACTGTCTGCCACATGTGTTCCCGCAAGGCAGATTCACCCATAAGCCGAGTAGATTGGTTGAGAAGTCGGTGGAGCATCATGGGTTCATTGACGAGTTACATCGGGCTTTCCCCGATGCACAATTCATTCACTTGATCAGAAACCCTTACGCCAATGTGGTTGGTTTGAGGAAGTTCAAGGCAAAACTTCAGGGCTATCCACTTTTCTATCGGGTGATGCGTTCGATTCAGTCCAGCATGGATGTTGCCATGGATCAAGGCAGCAGCATGAACAAAAACCATCATGTGATCCGCCATGAGGACCTTGTTCAGCGCCCTGAGCAAACCATGCAAGCCTTAGCTAAGGCTGTCAATCTTTCTTGGGATGAGTGTCTGTTAAGTCCATCAGTGATGGCGGAGCCATGGTCTGGCAATAGCAGCCATGGCCAAACAAAAGGCATTGATGCATCCAAGGTTGACGCGTGGCAGACACAGATTCATGCCTTTGAGTCATGGCAGGTGAACAGAAAGCTAAATCAACAACGAAAGGCGTTCAACTACCCCAGGTTTCAGGCAAGGGGCTTTACCTTGAGCAAGGTCCAGGGGGAGTCTTGGTCCAGGTTTGTATACAACCGATTGAGGTCGTTGATCGGCTGAGAAGATCAAGCAAGGGGAGAAGGAAAGACTGAAGGCTCAGTCTTCAGCCTTTTCAAGTGCCTCAATGCGAGACTTACAGTCATTCAGTTCAGATGTCACTTGTTCCAAGGATGCATTAGCGCTACGGGCCTTGCTTTCTGCATGGCTTGCACGCTGGTTGGCAGCTTGAAGTTCAGTCTTCACTTTTTTCAGATCCTGCTCCATGCTGTACAAGTCTTTTTGGTCCATGTTTTGTATCCAGAAGCTGTATAGGGCGTAGCATGCGATGGCTGCAATGGCTAGCAAGCGAAATAAATCACCATAGGAATGAAAGGATGGAATGAGTAGCGTTGCACCATAGCCTAATAGGACAATGGCTCCAGCGCCTAAAATGATGCGTTCAACGATGTTTGATTTCATGGGTGCGTATTAGGTCTTGAAAGTATGAAATTGTTCTTGATATTAGGCCATGGCTTTTTTATGCGACCTTAGGCCCTGAAATTTCAACCCTCGATAAGCTTTCCTTATGAATCAAGTCTTGCGCTGGTCACTGCTTGTGGCTCTTTCCGGTTTCCTTTTTGGTTTTGATACGGTGGTCATCAGTGGCGCCAATGAGCCAATCAAAGAACTCTGGGGTACGTCCGGATGGTTCCACGGAACCTTCATCATGTCAATGGCTTTATGGGGGACGGTCATTGGTGCACTCTTTGGCGGCAGGCCTTCGGATGCCTGGGGCAGGAAAAGAACCTTGTGGTGGATCGGCTTGCTCTTTTTCATCTCTGCAGTTGGCTCTGCATTGGCATGGGGCCCCTATGCTTTTTCGTTTTTCCGATTCATTGGCGGGCTTGCCGTGGGCGCTAGCTCAGTGACGGCACCGACCTACATTTCTGAGATTTCTAACGCCAAAAACAGGGGCCGGTTTGTTGCCTTGTATCAGTTCATGCTGGTATTTGGCATCCTCGTCGCCTACATCAGTAACTACTTGTTGGATGGCATAGGTGGTGACTTAGACTGGCGCTGGATGATGGGTGTGGAGGCGATTCCAGCCCTTGCTTTCACGATTTGGTTAAGGCAAGTTCCGGAAAGTCCAAGGTGGTTGGCTTTGTTCAAGCAAGACACAAATGAAGCAAAGGCTATCCTCTGTGAGATTGCTGACACAAAGGATGAAGCAGATGACCTGTTGATTGACATACTAAAGACTGAGAAGCAATCCGGAAAGGGAAGTGTGCTCTTCAGCAAGAAGTACAAGAAGCCTTTGATGTTGGCCTTCCTTCTGGCGATGTTTAATCAGTTGTCTGGCATCAACTTCATTCTGTATTACGCCCCTGAGATTCTTGAGAATGCGGGCTTTGGCGGGTCAGAATCTTTGTTGTCAACGGTTGCAATCGGTGTAGCCAACTTGCTGTTCACCATCGTTGGCATGAGTTTGATTGATCTGGCAGGCAGAAAGCAGTTGATGATTATTGGGTCAATCGGCTATATTCTATCTCTAGCTCTGGTGTCCTATGGCTTTTACACGGGTGCAAGTCCCCTTTTCAATCTAACCTTCATTCTCACGTTCATTGCGTCTCACGCTATTGGACAAGGCGCGGTGATATGGGTCTTCATTGCTGAGATATTCCCCAACAATGTCAGGGCGAATGGCCAAGCATGGGGGTCTGGAACGCATTGGGTTTTTGCGGCGTTGATCACCCTGTTTGGTGCAGTAGTTAATGATGCATTCCCCAGCGGATGGGGCATTTTTGCTTTCTTCTCAGGATTCATGGTTCTGCAACTCCTCTTTGTGATTTTCTTGATGCC
>DFSH01000013.1:0-11364 GCA_002378565.1 Flavobacteriales bacterium UBA3442
CGACCCCGACCTTGGCAAGGTCGTGCTCTACCAGCTGAGCTACTTTCGCAGTGGGCGACAAAGATATGTAAAATTTCTTAGGTCCATCAAGGAACTCAGGGGAAACTTTAGTCCCAAATCTGCTTTTGAGAAACCCCCATCAATCTGCGGACTCGCCATAGAGCTCCTTCCATCGTTGAATCATTAACAACGCCTCCATGGGGGTCAATTCATTGGGGTTGCAACCACTCAACTCCTGCTTCCAAGCCTTAGTCTGCTCATCCTCACACTGAATCAACGACAGTTGGTAACCAGGGGAGGTTTCAGCTGCAACAGATTGGTCTTGGCCTCGCTGAGACTCAAGTGACTTCAGCACATCTGCAGCGCGCAAGACAACTGGCTTTGGCAAGCCCGCCATCTGAGCCACATGGATACCAAAGCTGTGATTGGAGCCGCCTTCCATCAGCTGACGCAAAAAGATGATGCGATCACCCTCCTCTTTGATGGCGACATGCCAATTGGCAATGTGGGGCAGGTGGTCAGCTAGTTCATTGAGCTCATGGTAGTGGGTGGCAAAGAGGGTCAATGGCTTGAAGGGGTGGTTGTGCAGGTATTCAGCAATGGCCTGCGCAATGCTCACGCCATCATAGGTTGCTGTCCCTCTGCCTATTTCATCAAGCAAGACCAAGCTCCGCTCTGACAAGCCGTGCAATATGCTTGCTGTCTCCGACATTTCAACCATGAAGGTAGATTCTCCGCCGCTGATGTTGTCACTGGCGCCAACGCGAACAAACAAACGGTCCATCAATGGCAAGGTGGCGGATTTTGCGGGGAGGTAACTACCCATTTGCGCCATGATGCTGTGAATGGCTGTTTGCCTAAGCAAGGCGGACTTACCACTCATGTTTGGCCCTGTAAGGATCCATTCTCTTTGCCCATCAGCATCAAGGATCACTGTATTGGGGACATAGGACTCGCCCTCAGGCAGGCAGGCTTCAATCACTGGATGTCGACCATCAATCACCTCCCAATGGCGGTCAGCATGCATGACTGGCTTCACCCAGCGATGGCGAGCTGCTTGGTCTGCAAGCCCGACCAATACATCCATGGCAGCGATTTGCCTGGCTGCCTTCAAAATTGCGGGAGCATGACCTTGCGATCGCTGAATCAAGCCTTGGTAAAGCTCTTGCTCCAAGCTGGCAATCTGTCCATCGGCAGCTAAAATGGCTGTTTCAAGCACCTTGAGTTCTTCTGTGATGTAGCGTTCTGCATTGACAAGGGTCTGCTTCCTGACCCAGGATTCAGGCACTTTGTCTTTGTGGCTGTTTCTTACTTCCAAGTAGTAGCCAAAGACATTGTTGAACGCCACCTTCAAACTACTGATACCCGTGGCCTCAATTTCTCTTGCCACGATGTCATTGAGGATGCCTCTTGCGTTGGTCTTCAAGCTGCGATGATGATCCAGCTCTTCATGGGCGCCTGACGCGATAACACCGCCTTTTGACAGCAGCAATGGGGCTTCCTGGTCAATGAGGGCATTCACCTCCTTGCACCATGATGGCAAGCAATCCAAGGCTTCCAAGTAGGGCAGCCAGGCATCTTCACCATTGAGCAATCCAGCAACTGTTTCAGCCGCTTTGAGCGAGTGGACAAGCCGCAACAATTCTCTAGGCCCAATCCTTCCCGTTGAAAGCCTTGTGGCCATCCGCTCCAAGTCATGCACTTGACGTAAGCCATCCTTGAGCTCGTCTCGATCCATGGTCAGTGCCGCGCCAATTGCTGCTTGCCGGATTGCAATGGCATCGATGTCCACCAAAGGCAGAGTCAGCCAATGGCGCATCATCCTAGCTCCCATAGCCGTCACGGAATCATCCAACACCTCAACCAAGGGCGTTCCTTCTGGGGTGCTGGGGTGCAGGAGTTCCAGGTTGCGAACCGTGAATCGATCCATCCATAAATGGCTGTCAACCCGTAAGACATGGGCCGAGGTTACGTGACTTAAGTCATCGTAGCAGCTTTGCTTGAGGTAGGTAATCAAGGCACCTGAAGCAATCACTGCCAATGGCTTGCCGTCCATCCCAAAACCCTTGAGGGATGACACCTTCAACAAGCTGCTGAGCTGCTTCTGTGCGTGCGCGTGTGCAAAGGCCCACTCATCCAGGGTGGATGGGCTCGCCCTGCCTACAAAATCTCTTGCGCGGGGATCCCTTCGATTGATGACGCATTCGCTGGGTGTGAAGCTCTGCATCCATCGATCGATGTCTGCCAGGCTGCCCTCTGCCACATGGAACTCCCCAGTGGAAACATCCATCAAGGCCAGGCCTGCCTGCTTGCCGTCCAAATGAATGCAGGCGAGGTAGTTGTTTGACCGTGCTGAAAGCAAACCTTCATGGTGGGCAATGCCCGGGGTGATCACTTCTGTCACGCCTCGTTTCACAATGCCTTTGACGCCCTTGGGGTCTTCCAATTGTTCACAAATTGCCACTTTGTGTCCGCCCCTAACAAGCTTGGGGAGGTAGGTGTCTAAAGCGTGGTAAGGGAAGCCAGCCAACTCAAGGTCAGCTGCCGCTCCATTGCTTCGTTTGGTCAAAACAATATCCAGGGTTTTCGATGCCTTCACGGCATCTTGACCAAAAGTTTCATAAAAGTCACCCACCCGGAAAAGCAAGAGCGCCTCAGGGTGCTCAGCTTTCATCGCATTGAATTGTACCATCAAAGGGGTGACTTTCTTTGTCTTTGCCACGGCATCAGGTTTTTGGAGACTTACCTTTGCGAATATAACCATGCGCAAACGCTTAAATGCCGAACTGCAACGGCTACAACCTGCAGATTATTCACAAGCTGAAAGGCCAACTATTTGGGTCATTCTAGAGAACCTGCGCTCAGCCCACAATGTGGGAAGCCTATTCCGAACCTGTGATGCCTTTGGAATGAGTGGCATCTCCCTTTGTGGCTACTGCGCTCGACCGCCCCACAAGCAAGTTGATAAGGTTGCCCTTGGGGCTCAACTTTCCCTGCCATGGGATGGTCACGAGAATGCCCTGTCTGCGATTCAAGCAGCAAAAGACAAGGGCCTGTTGGTCCTTGCGGTGGAACAAGCCGATGAGGCCATTCAACTTCAAGACCTTCCATCCCCCCAAGGTGGCATCGCATTGGTTTTCGGGAATGAAGTGGACGGCGTTTCTGAATTGGCCATGGCCGCCTGTGACGGCGCTGTGGAGATTCCGCAGTTTGGCAGCAAACACAGCCTCAATGTCAGTGTCTGTGGTGGCGCCGTGTTGTGGGAAGTGGCGAGACGCTACCGGAAACTGTAAGCAGCCCTAGGTAAACAGGCATAAAAAAACCCGAGGTTTCCCTCGGGTTCAATGTCAATGCGGTTGAGGCTTATTTCACAAAGCGGAACTCAACGCGGCGGTTGTGTGCATTCCTTGAAGATAGCAACTCAGACTCACCTTTTGATACCACCTGAAGGCGAGCATCAGAAATGCCGTAGACCTTGTTCAATACGCGAACAACAGACTTAGCGCGGCGCTCTCCAATGCGGATATTCACCTTTTCAGAACCACTCTTGTCAGCATGACCAACAACTTGAAGGGTCAAGCTAGGGTTGTTCTTGAGCATCTTAGCTACAGAAGACAATTGATCTTCGTCAGCAGCCGTTACGGTTACGCTGTTCAATGCAAAGTGAACCTCAGGAATGAATGCTTCAGCTACGCTGGCAGTCACAGTTCCTTCAATCTTCTTGCCTTGGAAGTTCACCAATGCACCTGCAGGGGTGTTCTTTTCCTGGTCATTGGAGTCCATGACGCCATCGCCATCACCATCGCTTTCAATTTTACGGCCAGATGCGTCAACACGAGCACCTTTTTGGGTGAACGGATTCACGTCTAACTCGTGGCGAATACCGTCACCATCAAGGTCAAGTGCACGACCTGAACCATCAACCAAAGCACCAGCGGGGGTGTTGGCTTCTTGGTCCAATGCGTCAGAAACGCCATCTTGGTCAGCGTCAGCTTGTACCGTTACCATTTTGTCTTGCAATGAAGCAACCTGCTCTTCAAGATCCTTAATCTGACCACAAGAGGCCAATGCGAGGGCGGCAGCGCCCATCAATACATATTTCATGCTTTGAATGTGTTTAAATTCTCCCACAAATCTACGTCAATTTCATCTTTGCACGCAAGAAAAAGTGCCGCAATGTGTTGATTCTTCAGTGGATGCGTCCACGATGACCACTTTTCCGCCAACGGGAGCATCACAAAGCGTCGCTCAAGCATGCGTGGATGGGGCACCTTCAAGGTTTCACTATCCACTACCTCATTGGCAATCAGAAGGATATCTATATCCATACTGCGACTTTCGTAGCCTTCTACGGCAGGATTCCTGACACGTCCATGCTGGACCTCAATGGCTAAACAGGTGGCTAAAAGGGCATGGGCACTGCCTTTGAATCGCACCTCAATGACCTGATTGAGGAAGGGTGGTCCTTCAAAGCCCCATGCCGCTGTCTGGTATACCGATCCCTGCTCAATCAAAGCCATCTCTGCTGACAATGAGCTGATCGCTGATTGAAGCAGTGCATAGGCGTCCCCCTGGTTGCTTCCCAAGAGCAACAAGGCATGCATTGTGCCTGATGTGTGACTTAGCTTTACCATTCTAATTGCGAACTTCCGATGAAAAATTTCCTTACGGCCTTTTTAGGCAGTTTTTTTGCTTTTTTCTTACTTGCCTTGATTGGCGTCATGGCTCTTGTTGGGGTGGCTTCGATGGCTGAGTCAAGCCAAAAGGTTGACCTTTCCGATGAGCATGTCCTGGTTATTGACCTTGAAGGTGAGTGGCAAGACAAGCCAGTTGACCCCTTGATGGCCATGGTTTCAGACTTGCTAAACAAGCCTGTGCCACAGTCCCTTGGCAACACCATGCTTGCCTTGAAAGCCGCAGCCACGGATGATCGCATTCAGGCCATCCATCTCAAGGTTGGGTCACCCATGATGGGGTGGGCCAGTGCCAGTGAGCTCAGGGAAGCCTTGGCCTCCCTCTCGCAAAGCAAAACCATCATAGCCACCGGCAAGGTGTATTCACAAAAAGCCTACTACATCGCTTCCGTGGCACAGGACATCTACCTCAGCCCAGCTGGCTTCATTCAGTGGCAGGGCCTGGGAAGTCAGGTGACTTATTACAAGGGCATGCTGGACAAAGTGGGCATCAAAGCCCATTTGATTCGCGGCAGCGACAACACATTCAAAAGTGCCGGTGAGCCCTTCATTCGCCAGCATATGTCTGAGGCACAGGCCCTTCAAATCAAACAACTGCAAAATGATCTCTGGTCATCCATCAATCAACCCTTAGCCAATCCTCAGTTTGAGTTAGCCGCCAACAAGCAAGCCCTTTTAACGGCAGATGATGCAGTTGACTACGGTTTCATTCAAGCAGATCATGTCCTTTACCCGAATCAATGGGTGATGCATGCAGACAGCAGCCTTCAGACAGCAATGGACCATAAGACCGTAAGCGCAGAGGACTACCTTCAAGCCCTCCCCTTGCCAACTGTTCGAGATCGAGTCAGCATCCTTTACGCAGAAGGCAGCATCATGGATGGCAGCGGCAACGCTGAAATCATCAGCGATGGCGACATGGCCAAGGCCATTGACCGTTTGATAGACAGCAAGCGAACCAAGGCCGTTGTGATCCGCGTCAACAGTGGCGGCGGTTCAGCATTGGCGTCTGATCACATCTGGTATGATGTTCAACGGTTGGCAGAGAAAGTCCCTGTGGTGGTATCCATGGGTGATGTAGCCGCATCGGGAGGCTATTACTTGGCCATGCCAGCTGATGTCGTGATGGCACAACCCATGACCATCACTGGTTCGATTGGCATTTTTGGGTTGTTTTTTACAGCAGAAGATCTGTTGAATCAGACAATGGGCATTGAACAAGAAGTGGTTGGCAGCCATCCCTTTGCTACTTTTCCTGAGATTGACAGAACACCCACATACCTAGAACAACAGCTCTTGCAACGCCAAGTGGACCATGGTTACAACCGATTCAAGAACGTGGTGGCAGAAGGCAGGGACCTTCCAAGGTCAACCGTTGACAGCCTTGCGAGGGGACGGGTTTACAGTGGATCCTTAGCAAAGCAGCTGGACCTCATTGACCAACATGGCGGCCTGCTTGCTGCCATAGAGACCGCTGCAAATCTGGCAGAGCTCACAGACTACCGCATCACCACCTACAAGCCCTCCACCGGCCCGCTGTCACAATTCAGCAGCATCTTTAGCATGGCCAGTCAATGGATGAATCAAGGTTTGAGTCAGCTTGCTGAATCCTTGGAAGAGTTGGAAGCCATGCAAGGCATTCAGGCCAGATGGAACCCCATCACGTTGTAGGCTAGATCTGACGCCTTGCTTATTACAATAACAACCTGGCTCACCAACTCATCTCAACCTCCAAGCCCTCTTGGCCCCTGACATTCCATGCCAGGCCTGACTTGAACACCAGGTACTGCCCTCTAAGGCCAATCAACTCATCCTCCAGGGTCACCGTGCCATTGAGCTTGATCCAGTTGAGCTTGGGGAGTTGCTCCGGCATGTCATACTTGATTTGACTTTCATGGCCATCAGCCTGAATGAAATGAATGAGTCCATCGGGGACATGCTTCTTTGCGCCTTCAGTCACCTCATGCAAGCTTTGCTCTGATCGATTCCCCTGCAGCATTTTTCGCCAATGGGTCTTGTCACTGTAATGGGCTTTCAAGGCTACCTCAATCATTCCCGCCTCGTAGCGGTTGTCAGTGATGGCTAATATTTTTCCTGCACTGGCCCCCTGATCCATCCAACGATTCCAGGGTTTGTTTCCAGCCGTGACACCCACCTTAACCTGGCCTGAATCTGCCATGTACACCGTGTGGGGTTGAAGCTGAATGTCTGACTCAATCTTGAGATCCCTGTCAACTTTTCCAGTATGAGCCATGCTCTTTTCCGGGTGCAAAATGAAATCTCCAGCCATGGGGCTCTCAAAAAAACAGGGCTTGCAAAACCCCATGCGGAACAAGGGCTCATCACGTTGTCTCTTGCAGGCCTTGCAGGTAGAGAACCCTGTTGATTTCACCTTGATGGTCTTGCCAATTAACGCATTGAGATGGACTAAATCCTTGCCAAGGTTGAGGTATGCCTGAACTGGATCCTGCAATCCATTGGTGATTTTAGTGAGTGGGCCTTCAATGATCATGATTGTATCTTGTGAGACTAAAGGTAAGCCCATGGCATTCTCCCCCATCACCGATCTCATGACTTGGCGACTCAAGTCGCGCATGGAGGGTATTGACCGCATGGCATCCTTGCCCTTTGACATGCAGAAGAAGGTGTTTCATGAGCTGATGGCAGCCCTCTCACACACAGCCTATGGCCAGTCTTTTGGGGTGACGGGCAACATAACTTATGCCGATTACTGTGCGCAGGTCCCCTTGGTTAACTACGAAAGCCTCTTGCCTTGGGTGGAGCGAACCATGAAGGGCGAGCAAGGGTTGCTATGGCCTGGCGACATCAAATGGTTTGCAAAAAGCTCCGGCACCACAGGCACAAAAAGCAAATTCATCCCCATGAGTCGTGAATCCTTGGAGGAGTGTCACATAGCTGCTGGTGTGGATTTGGTGGCTGTCTACTTCAGTCAAGTACAATCTAGCCGCTTGCTGGATGGGTTGTCATTGAAGTTGGGCGGGTCTTCACGCTTGAACATCCTAAAAGATGGCTCATACTATGGTGACCTCTCAGCCATCATGATGCAAAACCTTCCTTTTTGGGCGAATTGGCGCTCCACCCCTCCCCTGGATATCGCCTTGATGGATGAGTGGGAAGCCAAACTGGAGAAGATGGCACAACATGTGGTCAAAGAAGATGTCACCTCACTTTTTGGGGTGCCTTCCTGGATGCTCGTTCTGATGCAACGTGTCCTTGAAATCACTGGCGCAGAACGCTTGGACGAGGTCTGGCCTCATTTGGAACTCTTTGTGCATGGCGGGGTCTCTTATGCGCCATACAAGGATCCCTTCACTGACATCCTACCTCAATCAGGCATCAACCTGATGGAGACCTACAATGCCTCTGAAGGGTTCTTTGCCATGCAAGATCAGCTGGGGGAAGAAGGCATGCTCCTGATGCTTAATCAAGGCATCTTTTACGAATTCATCCCCATGAAGGAATTTAAAGGGCGGCATTCTACATGCATTCCCCTGGAGGAGGTCAAGCTTGGCGTAACCTATGCTTTAGTCATAAGCACCAATGGCGGACTGTGGCGTTACATTCTAGGGGACAGCATCCGCTTTGTTTCACTGGCGCCCTACCGCCTGGTTTTAGCTGGCCGCACGCGGCTGTTCATCAACACCTTTGGTGAAGAGCTGATGATTGACAACGCAGAGCAGGCAATGGCCATCGCCTGTAAAGCCACAGGTGCGAGGCTCGTTGACTACAGTGCTGCCCCCGTTTTCATGAGCCAGAGCGATCAGGGTGCCCACCAATGGCTCATTGAGTTCCGTCAAGCCCCAAGTAATCTGGATAGCTTCAAGTTATCGCTGGACCAAGCATTGAAAAGCTTGAACTCAGACTATGAAGCCAAGCGCTACAAGGACATGGTGCTCAAGGCTCCTGTCATCACCGTAGCAAGGGCTGGCTGCTTTCATGACTGGCTAAAATCCAAGGGAAAACTAGGGGGACAAAACAAGGTGCCACGATTATCGCAAAATCGGGACCTCATGGATGCGCTTCTTGCATTTGCATGACTTAAATTTGGGACATGCATATAGCGATTGCGGGTAACATTGGCTCGGGTAAAACAACATTGACCACTCTGCTGGCAAAGCATTACAAGTGGAAACCACATTTTGAAGCGGTTGACAACAACCCCTACCTCAATGACTTCTATGAAGACATGATGCGTTGGTCATTCAACCTACAGGTCTTTTTTCTTCACAGCCGTTTTGATCAAATCCACCACATCCGTCAAGCTGGCGAAGATGTCGTTCAAGATCGAACCATTTATGAAGACGCGAAAATCTTTGCGCCAAACCTGCATGACATGGGCTTGATGTCTGCACGTGATTTCAACACCTACCAAGAACTCTTTGAATTGATGCAAGAGTTCATCAAGCCACCAGATTTGCTAATCTACTTGCGGGCATCTGTTCCAACCCTTGTTGAGCAAATCCAAAAGCGTGGTCGTTCTTATGAAAACTCCATTCGCTTGGACTACCTGAAAAACCTCAATGAGCGCTACAACGAATGGGTCAAAGGCTATGACAAAGGCAAATTATTGATCATTGATGTGGACGGCTGCGACATCCCCGGCAACCCCGAAGATCTTGCCTCAGTCATTGAAAAGATTGATGCTCAAATCAACGGACTGTTCTAATACCATCTTTGCATCAACGCACAAAAAAACCCCGGCCTTGCGGTCGGGGTTTTTTATTGAAAAGCGTTTGGCCTAGCTGTGATGCGGGCATTCACTGCCTGCTTCATCGCAAGCTTCTGTGCAGACATGAGCTGCTTCTGAAGTCGCTGTCTTGTCAGCGCAACAAGCCTTGGTGCATCCTGGCTCACAAGCATGTGCTTCTTCACCAACTGCTTCACCGTGTTCATGGCCTGAATGGTCGTGGTTGGCGTGCTCGTCAACAACGCCCGTTGCATGATCCGCATGCTTGTCTTGCTCCATATTGCCTTCCACAAGGAATGGGGCAATGATCAATGCCACAATGGATGTCAGCTTGATCAAAATATTCATGGATGGACCTGATGTGTCCTTGAAAGGGTCACCAACGGTGTCACCAGTCACAGATGCTTTGTGAGCCTCTGAACCCTTGTACTCCATTTTTCCATCAACTTCAACACCTTCTTCGAAAGACTTCTTTGCATTATCCCATGCGCCACCGGCGTTGTTCTGGAACATGCCCATCAAGACACCACTCACGGTGATGCCTGCAAGTAGGCCACCCAAAGGCTCAGCGCCAAAAAGGAAGCCAATGATGATCGGAGAAAGCAAGGCAATCGCACCTGGGGCAACCATCTCACGGATGGAAGCCTTGGTTGAGATATCCACACATTTTTCATACTCAGGTGTCGCTGTACCTTCCATGATGCCCGGAATCTCCTTGAACTGGCGACGAACTTCTTTCACCATTTCCATGGCTGCACGGCCAACTGCCGCAATCGCCAATGAAGAGAAGATGTAAGGAATCATTGCGCCCACAAAGAGCATGGCCAAGACATCTGCCTTGAAAATGTCAATACCCTCAATGCCTACAATACCTACATAAGCAGCAAACAAGGCCAATGCCGTCAATGCAGCAGATGCAATGGCAAAGCCTTTACCTGCAGCAGCTGTTGTGTTACCAACCGCGTCCAAGTTGTCCGTGCGCTGGCGCACTTCCTTGGGAAGACCACTCATCTCTGCAATACCACCGGCATTGTCTGCAATCGGTCCAAATGCATCAATAGCAAGTTGCATGGCCGTTGTGGCCATCATGCCTGCTGCCGCAATGGCAACACCGTAAAGTCCAGCAAAGTGGAAAGATGTGTAAATACCACCTGCCAACACAAGAATAGGTAGAACCGTGGACTCCATACCCATCGCTAGACCACCAATGATGTTGGTTGCGTGGCCTGTGCCTGATTGGTTTACAATGCTGTTGACTGGGCGGCGACCCATGGCCGTGTAGTATTCTGTAATGATGGACATCAATCCACCAACAACCAAACCGGTTAGGATTGCATAATACACACCTGCTGACGTCAAGACATAAGCGCCGCGCTTGAAGACCATCTCAGCTGGCAACACATAGTCAACCAGGAAATAAGATCCGATGGCCACCAAAACAATGGAGCCCCAGTTGCCGCGATTCAACGCTGCCTGGACAGATGCATCTTCGCTTTTGATGCTCACCAAGAAGGTGCCTACAATAGAGAAAACCAAGCCCATAGCTGCAATCAGCATTGGCAATAGAATAGGGCCTAGGCCATCAAAGTTGTCATGAGATATCACCTCATTGCCTAAAACCATGGTTGCAAGAATCGTTGCTACATAAGAGCCAAACAGGTCAGCACCCATACCGGCAACATCACCCACATTGTCACCCACATTATCAGCGATGGTCGCTGGGTTGCGAGGATCATCTTCAGGAATCCCTGCTTCAACTTTACCTACCAAGTCAGCGCCTACATCGGCGGCTTTGGTGTAGATACCTCCACCCACACGGGCGAAAAGGGCAATGGATTCTGCGCCGAGTGAGAAGCCAGCTAAGACCTCAAGGGCCTGGTGCATGTCTGTGTACATGCCTGTAAAGACGATGAACAGGATACCAAGACCCAGCACAGCCAATCCAGCAACACCCAAACCCAT
>DFSH01000013.1:11635-18395 GCA_002378565.1 Flavobacteriales bacterium UBA3442
GCGATATTCATGCCGACCCAACCAGCAAATGCGCTAAAAAAGGCACCTATCAAAAAGGCAATAGCAATGACCCAATGGCCTTCAAATGCCACCTTTTCCAGCCCTGCAGACCATGCAAGCAATGCCGCTGCAATCGCTGAAAAGATTGCCATCACACGCCATTCGGCACGTAAAAAGGCCAAGGCGCCACGCGCAATATGGCCAGCAATTTCTTGCATCTTCGCATCACCTGCGTCTTGTTTGTTGACCCAAGTTGCCTTGACAATCATGACCAAAAGGCCAAAGATTCCAAGCAAGGGTGCGATCCATTGAATAGTCATATTGATAGAATTAGTGACCCGCTAGGGTCGGGGTTTTGGTTTATGAATTGAGGTACATGGCATCCTTCACGGCCTTGATAACGCCACCCACACTTGGGAGGAAGGCTTCCATCAATGTTGGTGCATAGGCAGCCGGTGTGTCTGCGGTGGTGAGTCGAACAATGGGTGCATCCAAATGATCAAAAGCGCGCTTTTGAACCATGTAAGCAATCTCTGTTGAGATACTTCCCAAAGGCCAAGCCTCCTCCAGGCATACAAGCCTGTTGGTTTTCTTAACTGAGTCAATGACGGTGTCGTAGTCAATAGGTCGAACTGTTCTCAAGTCGATAATCTCTACATCAATGCCTTCTTTAGCCAATGTCTCAGCTGCTTCTTGTGCCAATTTGATGATTTTTCCAAAGGATACAATGGTCACGTCTTTGCCATGGCGCTTGATATCTGCCACGCCAATAGGTAAAGTGTACTCCGCTTCAGGCACCTCCATCTTGTCAGCGTACATCTGCTCTGACTCCATGAAAATGACGGGGTCATTGTCACGAATGGCGCTTTTTAACAGGCCTTTGGCATCATAGGGGTTGCAGGGAACAACCACCTTCAAGCCAGGGCAGTTGGCATACCATGACTCAAAAGCCTGAGAGTGGGTGGCGCCAAGTTGGCCAGCTGAGCCTGTCGGGCCACGAAAAACGATGGGGATATTGAATTGACCACCAGACATCTGGTAAAGCTTGGCTGCGTTGTTGATAATCTGATCAATGGCCACCATGGAAAAATTGAATGTCATGAACTCCACGATGGGTCGCAGGCCATTCATGGCCGCACCAACAGAGATCCCTGTGAATCCAAGCTCTGCAATTGGGGTGTCGATGACACGCTTCGCGCCAAATTCATCCAGCATGCCTTTGGATGCTTTGTAGGCTCCATTGTACTCGGCAACTTCTTCACCACATAGGTAAATGGTCTCATCGCGACGCATTTCTTCACTCATTGCCTGAGCGACTGCTTCTCTGAATTGAATAATTGCCATGTTATTATCTACTAATTGGGGGCGCAAAAATAAGATATCCGCAGTAAATTTGCATCAGGTTAGAGAATTGACTCTAACAGAAAATGATTCCGCATGAAGATATTGGTCTGCATAAGCCATGTTCCGGACACAACGTCCAAGATCGCTTTTACCTCAGATGGTAGCCAGCTTGACAAATCCGGGCTACAATTCGTGATTAACCCCTACGATGAATTTGCGCTAAGCAAGGCACTCAACTTGAAAGAAACCCTTGGAGGAAGCGTCACAATCATCACCATGGGCGATGTTTCCGTGGAACAAACCATGCGAAAAGCGCTGGCAATAGGTGCTGATGACGCCATTCGCCTGGATGCGGAGCCCACGGACCCCATCATGGTCGCAAAAGCGATTGCAACAGCGATTAACGACGCGTCTTATGACCTCATCCTTTGTGGTCAAGAATCCATCGATTACAATGGCGGCATCGTTCCTGGCGCATTGGCTGCCTTGCTGAACGCCCCCTTTGTGAATGCGTGCATTGGGCTTGAATTTGACGGGTCAGCCATCACAGCCATCCGAGAAATTGATGGCGGCAAGGAATCTGTGACTGCCAACCTACCCGCAGTCATTGCTGGCAAGAAAGGCTTGGTTCTTGAGTCTGAACTTCGCATCCCTAACATGCGCGGCATCATGATGGCACGCAAGAAGCCATTAACTGTGGTGTCCGCTGATGACCTTGAGGCTCTCAGCGCTGCACAATCATTCAAAAAACCACAGGCTAAGGCCGCGGTTCAACTCATTGACGCTGACGACATGGAAAGCTTAGTCAGCAAACTTCACACAGACGCTAAAGTTATTTAATCATGGTATTGGTATTTGCAGAGACCTGGAAAGGTCAATTTAAAAAATCCACATTTGAAGCAGTTCGCTACGGCGCTTCTTGCGCCCAAATGGCTGGCAGTCATTGCACAGCCCTTGTCATGGGCGCATGTGACAACCCCTCAGAATTGGCAACTCATGGTGCTGAAAACATCATTCATGTCAGTGATGCTGGTTCCTTTGAGCCCCATGCCTTTGCAGGCACCATGGCAGACATTGCTCAAAAAGATGGCGCCAAGGCCCTGGTGATTGCCGGCACATCCAATGGCAAGGCCCTTGCTGGCATTCTCGCCATCAAGGCAAATGCCGCTGCCATTTCTCAAGTGATTGCCTTGCCTGAGAGCATGTCCCCCTTGACTGTAGAGCGATCAGCTTTTTCTTCCAAGGGTTTAGAAATCTGTGCCAGCAAAGCTGCACAAACCGTACTCACCTTGATCCCTAACGCCATAGGCATGACAGAGGTCAGTCCTGGCGCTGGCAATCTTCAAAGCGCTGGCATGTCAGGCACAGCCCTTGCTGTTCCTGGCGAGCAAACCGTGGCCAGTGGCAGCATTCCCTTGCCTGAAGCTGAACGTGTGGTATCTGCAGGTCGTGGTCTGAAAGCCGCTGAGAACTGGGGCATGGTTGAAGCGTTGGCCACCGTATTAGGTGCGACCACTGCTTGTTCCAAGCCTGTGAGTGACATCGGCTGGCGTCCGCACAGCGAACATGTGGGTCAAACTGGCATTCAGATCAATCCACAATTGTACATCGCCATTGGTATTTCTGGTGCCATTCAGCACCTTGCAGGCGTGAGTGGGTCAAAGGTCATTGTAGCCATCAACATCGACCCTGAAGCTCCTTTTTTCAAGGCAGCTGACTATGGTGTAGTGGGGGATGCCTTTGAGGTTGTGCCTAAGCTCACTGAAGCGCTGAAAAAGCACTTCGCTTAACGCTGGATATTCTTTACATTAGGGGCTATGGACCTTATTCAATTGGCCATCAAAGGACTCACCAACAGTGAGCACCCTTCCAATGCCTACGCCCTGATACTAACCTCCTTAGATGGTGAGCATAAATTGCCAATCATCATCGGAGCCTTTGAGGCTAAGAGCATTGCCATGGCCATGGATCCAGGCATCGTCTCTCCGAGGCCCATGACCCATGATTTGTTTCACGCTGTCTTAGGCGCCCACGGCATCTCATTGAAGCATGTCATCATTCACCGCATTGAAGATGGCGTGTTTTATGCAAAAATGGTCTTTATCAAGCACGACGGAGAGGACCTGTCCATGGATGCTCGCCCTTCAGATTCCATCTCCCTGGCCATTCGCAGTGATTGCCCCATTTTCGCTAGCAAGGCCGTGATGGATGCCGCTGCCCTGACCGGCGCACCGCACAGCGCCTCCACTGTTTTGAAATCAAGTGAAGCACTTGACAGCAGCAAGGATTTATCCAGACTTTCGCTGGAGTCCCTGCAAAAGATGTTAGATTTGGCCATCGAACGCGAAAATTATGAGCTTGCAGCACAAGTACGCGACGAGATGAATCAACGAAGCATTACCTGATGGATTATCTACGCCCCTTACTTGCCCTATCCCTTATGCTGTTCGTTTTATGGGCAGTTAGCGAAGGCAGAAAACGCGTCGACTGGAAGCTTGTAGCTAAGGGACTTGGCATCCAATTGATCTTGGCCTATGCCGTACTGGAGGTGGCCTGGGTGTCAAGCATATTTGACTTCATTGGCCAAGGCTTTGTTAGCCTCTTAGGCTTCTCAAGGGAGGGAGCCGACTTCTTGTTTGGTGGTCTGGGGACAGCTGACGGTGGCTTTGGGTTCATTTTCGCCTTTCAGATTTTGCCAACCATTATTTTCTTCTCAGCCGTAACCAGTGTTCTGTTCCACTTCGGAATTCTACAACGCGTGGTTGCCGTATTTGCCTGGTTGATGAAGCGAAGCTTGAAGCTCTCCGGAGCTGAGTCTGTGGCTCTAGCTGCCAATGTGTTTGTCGGGCAGACTGAAGCCCCATTGATGATCAAGCCATATATCGCAAAAATGACACGGTCAGAGCTGCTTTGCTTGATGACTGGTGGCATGGCAACCATTGCTGGTGCTGTACTGGCCACTTACATCAGCTACCTTGGTGACGGAGACCCTGAAAGCCAGGCATTTTATGCCAGACATTTCCTTGCAGCTTCTGTGATGAACGCGCCTGCAGCCATTGTAGCAGCAAAGATTCTAGTACCAGAAACTGAGATCGTTACTGACACAGCAGATGTGGTCATGGAGAAGCAATCCAATTGGCTGGATGCCGTTTCAACAGGTACCACCGACGGCTTAAAAATGGCTGTGAATGTTGGCGTCATGCTTTTGGTGTTCACTGCATTGATTGCCCTGGTCAATGGTGTCCTCGGCAGTGGACTGGGTCAATTGTTTGGCATCAATGATTGGTTGAGCGACATAACCAATGGTCGCTATGACTCCCTCAGTTTGGAAGCCATATTTGGCCTGATTCTCGCGCCCTTGACCTGGTTGATGGGTGTGCCATGGGTAGAAGCTACCGCGGTGGGACAGCTGCTTGGCATCAAAACCTCCCTCAATGAATTCTATGCCTATGTTCAGTTGAAAGACTTGATGGCCAATGGGCAAATCGTCAGCGAAAAGGCAAAAATATTATCCGTTTACATCCTTTGTGGATTTGCCAACTTCGCCTCCATTGGCATCCAAGTCGGCGGCATTGGGGCACTGGCTCCTTCACGCAGAAAGGATTTGGCCTCTTTGGGATTCAAAGCCTTGTTGGCAGGAACCATCGCCTCCCTCTTCACCGCAACGTTGGTGAGTTTGATCCTCTGAATTGGTTGAAAACTTATGGGTAACGGTTGCGGCTTTGTCGCATTGATTTGATTGCCCAACCTAAATTGTAGCCATGCGTCAGTACCATGAATTGATTGAACACGTCTTAGCACAAGGCGTGAAAAAAGGCGACCGAACTGGCACAGGAACCACCTCGCTGTTTGGTCACCAGATGCGCTTTGACCTGTCAAAGGGCTTCCCCTTACTGACCACCAAAAAATTGCATTTGAAGAGCATTGCCCATGAATTGATTTGGTTTATTGCGGGCGACACCAACATTCGCTACCTCTGTCAGCATGGCGTTCGCATCTGGGATGACTGGCCCTATGCCATCTACAAGAAATCTGATGCCTTTGGCGGCGAAAGCATCCGGGACTTTGCCACACGCATTGCTGAAGATGAAAATTTTGCAGCGAAATGGGGTGAGCTTGGGCCCGTTTACGGCCACCAGTGGCGACATTGGCCCGGGCCTGATGGCGAAGTTGACCAATTGCGCATTGTCATGGATGGCTTGCGAAGCAATCCTGATGGCCGACGTCACATCCTTTCTGCCTGGAACCCTGGCTACATTGACCAAATGGCCCTGCCGCCTTGCCACGCATTCATGCAGTTTTATGTGGCTGACGGCAAGCTTTCTTGCCAACTGTACCAGCGTTCAGCTGATATTTTCTTGGGCGTCCCCTTCAACATCGCCTCCTATGCCCTCTTGGTGCACCTGATGGCGCATGACTTGGGTCTTGCCGTTGGCGACTTTGTCCACAGCCTAGGCGATGCACACATCTACAGCAACCACGTGGACCAAGTAAAATTGCAGCTCAGCAGAGCGTGCCGGCCACTACCAAGGTTGGTGCTCAACATGGATGTCAACTCCATCTTTGACTTTGTCTACGAAGACATGGCTATCACAGATTACGATCCTCACCCACACATTAAAGGCGCTGTTGCCGTTTAATCTATGTACCGATGATCACTGCCATTGTTGCCCATGATCTGAACCGCCTGATTGGTGGCGGCAATGATTTGCTCTGGCATCTACCCGATGACCTGAAGCACTTCAAGGCTAAAACCCTAGGTAAGCCAATCATCATGGGTCGACGAACCTTTGATTCTGTTGGCCGTGCCTTGCCTAAGCGAAGTAACATCGTCATCACGCGGAAAACCGATTGGTCTGCTAACAAGGTGACTGTGGTGTCATCGCTGGAGGCTGCCATTGCAACGGCTCAGTCCATTGACCAGGATGTGTGGATAGTTGGTGGTGGTGAAATCTACCGATTGGCATTGCCCTATTGCCATGCCTTGGAAATCACTGTCATTGATGCCGCTTACCAAGGCGACACCTGGTTCCCATCCTACGATGAAGGTTTTGTTGAGGTGAGCCGGGCTCATCACCCAGCTGATGACCACCATGCAGTGGCCTTTGACTTCATCCGATTGGAACGAAGGGATTAAGCTGCTTTTTTGCCGTCGGTCTCTGCCAACTTGGCCTTGACATCTTTTGCCTGTATCAACACCTTCTCAGGCAATTCATACATGCTTTCAGTCAACACAGCCTCACAGATGCCTCGAAGGCCTCTTGCTCCCAATTTGTACTCCATCGCTTGTTCAACCATGGCATCCAAGGCGTCATCCTTAATCTCAAGCTCAATGCCATCCATGGCAAATAGCTGTTTGTATTGAGTGATCAAGGCATTTTTTGGCTCAGTCAGGATGCGACGTAGCGCCTCCTTG
>DFSH01000013.1:18714-20816 GCA_002378565.1 Flavobacteriales bacterium UBA3442
CCAAACATTTTAAGGTCTTGGGGTGTGACATGCTTCAACATGTTTTCCTTGTCCATCTTGCCTCGAAGCTCTGCGCCATGGTACCCCACAACCTGCGTGTTCATGCGACCGGCTATGTGTCGTTCAATGCCTGCAAAGGCACCGCCTGCGATGAACAGGATGTTTCTTGTGTCCACTTCAATGAACTTCTGATCTGGGTGCTTGCGTCCACCCTTGGGCGGCACATTGACTACCGTGCCTTCAAGCAATTTCAACAGGGCTTGCTGCACACCCTCGCCAGATACGTCTCTGGTGATGGATGGGTTGTCACTTTTTCGGGCAATCTTATCAATCTCATCGATGAAAATGATACCTCGTTGTGCGGATTCCACATCGTAGTCTGCTGCCTGGATCAATCGGGTCAATATGCTTTCCACGTCTTCTCCCACATAACCTGCCTCGGTCAATACCGTGGCATCCACAATGGCAAAGGGCACCTTCAACATGCGGGCGATGCTTCTGGCCAACAAGGTTTTACCTGTTCCCGTTTCACCCACAAGCATGACATTGGACTTTTCAATTTCAAAATCATCGACAGTTCCCTTGAGCACGCGCTTGTAGTGGTTGTATACGGCCACCGATAGGATCTTTTTCGCTTCCTCTTGACCAATGATGTATTGATCCAAGTGGGATTTGATTTCTTTGGGCTTTGGCAAGGTGAAATCCAAGTCAGTTGAAGGCTTAGCCTTGGCTGTTTCCTCCTCTAAAATGCCATGAGCTTGATCTACACAAGATGCGCAAATGTGTGCATCAAGACCAGCAATCAACAGGCCAGCTTCAGCCTTTGGTCTGCCACAAAAAGAACACTGATCTGCCATATTTATGACTTGCGTTGTGCCTTTTTCGTGAGAACCTCATCGATCATGCCATAAGCTTTTGCCTCTTCTGATGTCATCCAGTAGTCCCGATCTGAATCCTTTTCCACACGATCAAACGATTGACCTGAATGCTCAGAAACGATATGGTACAACTCCTTTTTCAACTTCAAAATTTCCAACAAGGTGATTTCCATATCGCTGGCTTGACCTTGCGCTCCCCCCATTGGTTGGTGAATCATCACCCTTGAATGCTTCAAGGCGGATCGCTTACCCTTGGTGCCTGCGCACAAGAGAACTGCGCCCATTGATGCTGCCATGCCCGTGCAAATGGTTGCTACATCGGGGCTGATCACCTGCATGGTGTCATAAATGCCCAACCCTGCATGGACTGAACCACCCGGGCTGTTCATGTAAATCTGAATGTCTTTTTTGGGATCCACCGACTCAAGAAACAAGAGTTGAGCCTGCACAATGTTTGCCACTTGATCGTTGATGCCTGTGCCTAAAAAGATGATGCGATCCATCATCAATCGAGAAAAGACATCCATTTGTGCCACATTCATTTGACGCTCCTCAATGATGTAAGGGGTCATGGAACTGTCCACATAGTCGTTCAAATGCATTGAACTGATGCCTTGATGGCCTTGCGCAAAGCGCTTGAATTCTTTTCCGTGATTCATAGGGGGTGCTTATTGATTCTTCTGGACCAATTTACGGAAATCTGCAATGCTTGACTTGCTTTCCTTGATACCGAAGTTGGACTTGAAGAAAGTCATCATTTTATCGTGCAACAATTGCTCTGACAACTGCTCTGCTTGGTTGCGGTCTTCCAATAAATTGGCGGCCATCTTTTCAAGCTCTTCAGGACCCATGTTGGCTTGGCCAAACTCTGCCATGCGAACCGTGATCATCTTAACTGTGAAGGCAACCAACTCTTCCTTGTGCACATGCAGGTGATGGTCCTTCACCAATTTGTTCTCAATGAGCTGCCAGCGCATGCCCTTCTCTGAGTTGGTCCAGTTTTCTTCCATCTCCTCAGTTGACATGGCATTTTCGCCAGACTGTGTCATCCACTTTTTCAAGAAAGCGACAGGCAACGCCATTTTGGTTTTCATCAAGTGCTCTGTGGCTGTATTGAAGAAATGGGTATCCACATCACGGTCATAGACCTTAGCCAGTTCCTCGCGAATTTGCTCTTGCATGTCAGCCTCTTCCTTCACCTTGCCTTCACCAAAGACCTTGTCA
>DFSH01000053.1 GCA_002378565.1 Flavobacteriales bacterium UBA3442
ACTTTAGTGCAAGAACAACTGGACCAACTTGACGCCTTTGCTGTCGAGCTGAACCTGGGTTCTGACATGCACATTAAGGTGCATGCAGACCTGAATGAAGGCCACATTTCTGTGGCGCAACTTCGTCAGATAACCCGTGCCATCAAAGGTGAATTGGGGGATGATTTTGAAGATTACAGCATTGAAGTATCTTCACCTGGTATGTTCACCCCCTTTGTGGTGGAGGCACAGTACAAGAAAAACATTGGCCGAAGCGTGGTAGCCACCATGCTAAATGGCAACGAACACAAGGGCAAACTCACCGCGTATGACGGGGAGTCAGTCACCTTGACTTGGCGCGAACGGGTTCCCAAACCTGTTGGCAAAGGAAAAGTAACCACCGACATGTCAGTCACCTTGACGTTGACAGACATCAAACAATTGATTTTGGATTTTAAATTTTAATTTATCATGGAAGCAATCGACATCATTGAATCATTTGGCGAGTTCAGAGACGAAAAGAACATCGACAGGGTCACCCTTATGTCCTTCATCGAAGAGGCTTTTCGGGTACAGATTCGCAAGAAATACGAGAGTGATGACAATTTTGACATCATTGTCAACCCTGACAAAGGCGACATGGAAATCATGCGTAACCGCACCATTGTAGAAGATGACAAGCTGGAGAACCCGCATTTGGAAATCTCCCTGAGTGATGCCCTCAAGATTGAGGATGACTTTGAAGTGGGCGAGGAAGTGTCAGAGGAGTACAAGATCTCAGACATGGGCCGTCGATTCATCCTTTCTTTCCGTCAAACCTTGATTCAAAAGGTGCAGGAGTTTGATTCTGCGGAACTTTACAACCAGTACAAGGACATGGTAGGCGAGATCCTTAACGGCGAGGTGCACCACGTGCGCAACCTTGAAGTCATTGTCTATGATGACCAGGAGAATGAATTGATCCTGCGCCGCGATGACATGATTTCCGACAAAGACTTTTTCCGCAAGGGTGATACCATCCGCGCCTTGGTCAAGTCCGTAGAGATTCGTGGAAGCAAGCCATTGATTCACTTGAGCCGCACATCCCCAGACTTCTTAGCCAAGCTTTTTGAAGCAGAGATCCCTGAAGTCTTTGATGGCATCATCACTGTGAAAAAAGTGGTTCGCATCCCAGGCGAGAAGGCAAAGGTTGCTGTTGAAAGCTATGATGATCGCATCGACCCCGTAGGTGCCTGTGTTGGCATGAAGGGTTCACGCATCCATGGCATCGTCCGGGAATTGCGTGGAGAGAACATCGACGTGATCAACTTCACAGACAATGAGCAGCTGATGATTCAGCGCTCGCTATCTCCCGCAAAAATCACGGAGATGAAAATCGAAGAGGAAAAGCGCCATGTGGATGTTTACATGCCAGCAGATCAAGTCTCGTTAGCCATTGGCCGCGGTGGCACCAACATCCGATTGGCTAGCCGTTTGACCGATTATGAAATCGACGTGTACCGCGAGGACATTGTTCATGAGGAAGACGTTGAATTGTCAGAATTTTCTAATGAAATTGAGCCGTGGGTCATTGAGGCACTACAAAACAAGGGCTACAAGACAGCAAAAGGTATTTTGAGCGTAGAAGTTGAAGACGTTGCTCGCCGTTCCGATTTGGAAGTGGAGACCATCGAAGAGGTTGTCTCTGTGCTGAACAAAGAATTTGAGAAAGAATAAAAGGACATAATCCTATGGGTAGTTACCGCATCAGTAAAATTTTAGGCGAACTCAATATTGGCCTTGACACCGCCAGTGATTTCTTGAAAGAGAAAGGCCATGACGCGCTCAAGAATCGCAATGCAAAAATTGATCAGGATCAATACGATGCCTTGGTTGATCAATTTGCTAGCGACAAATCCAAGAAAGTCAAGGCTGAAGAGTTGATTGAGCAAAAGCGCATTGAGCGTGAAGCCATTGTTGCAGCACGTGAGGCAGAAGAGGAAGCAAAAGAATCAGCGAAAGAGGTGGCAAAAGCTGCTGAGGTTGCGAAGGCTGAGGCAGCCACCCCTGAGATTACAGAAAAAATTGACCTGAGCCCTAAGCCAGTTGCAAAAGCAGAGGTGAAGGCAGAGCCAGAAGCTGTGACAAAGGCCCCTGCTAAACCTGATGGAGTCATCAAGGTTAAGGCCAAGGTTGCAGGATTAAAGGTTGCAGGTAAAATTGATTTGGACGCGCTTAAAAAGCCAGCTTCTAAAGCAAAAGGCAAGGCTGCCGCAAAGCCAGCCCCTGAATCGGCAGCTGCTCCAAGCAAGCCTGAAGCGTCAAAGGCAGTCAAGCCTGAAGCTGAAAGCAAACCTGAAATGACTGAGCACACAACGGTCTACCAAAAACTCACAGGACCCAAGGTCGTTGGTGATAAAATTGACTTGACCAAGTTTGAAACGAAACCCAGTGAAGGCAAGCGCAAACGCATTGTAAAGGAAGGCCTGCGAGGCCCTGCTGCAGGTGGCGGACGCACCACGACTGGTGCCGCATCCATTGGCGGTCGCCGTGGACCACAGCAGCGTGGACCAGGCAAAAAACCTAGCGGTCCTGTCAAGGAGGTTTCAAAAGAAGACATCCAAAAGAAGATTCGCGAGACCATGGCCAGAATGAGTGGTGGCCGAAAATCGAAGGGAAGTAAAATTCGCCGTGACAAACGTGCTGAACGTGCTGAACGCCGTGAAATTGATCAAATTGAACGCGCTGAAGGGGACATGATCCTCAAGTTGACTGAATTTGTCACCTTGATGGAAGTGGCCAACATGATGAAGGTGCCAGTGCCAGAAGTGATTTCTGCCTGTATGTCACTGGGTATCATGGCTTCCATGAACCAGCGATTGGACAAAGAGACCTTAACGGTTGTTGCTGATGAATTTGGCTTTGAAGTGGAGTTTGTCGACGAAGAAATGCAAGAGAACCTTGCAGAAGTTGCTGACGATACAAAGGATTTGGAGCCACGCTCACCCATTGTGACAGTGATGGGCCATGTTGATCATGGCAAGACCTCGCTTTTGGATTACATCCGTGAAGCCAATGTCATTGCCGGTGAGGCGGGTGGCATCACCCAGCACATTGGTGCTTATGATGTTGAATTGAAAGATGGTCAGCACATCACTTTCCTAGATACACCGGGTCACGAGGCATTTACTGCCATGCGAGCTCGCGGTGCACAAGTCACAGATGTTGCCATCATTGTGGTGTCTGCAGATGACGATGTCATGCCGCAAACCAAGGAGGCCATCAGCCACGCTCAAGCGGCCGGCGTCCCCATCGTGTTTGCCATCAACAAGATTGATAGACCAGATGCCAACCCTGAGAAAATCAAGGAACAACTGTCTGCCATGAACCTCCTGGTGGAGGATTGGGGCGGAAAGATCCAGTCACAAGACGTGTCTGCAAAGCTGGGAACTAACGTTGATAAGCTCTTGGAAAAGGTGTTGCTTGAAGCCGAACTCTTGGAGCTCAAAGCCAACCCCAACAGAGAGGGACGTGGAACTGTCATTGAATCTACCTTGGATAAAGGCCGTGGTTATGTTACCTCCCTTTTGGTGCAAAATGGCTCCTTCAAAGTTGGTGACTACATCCTTGCGGGTCAATACTCTGGCAAGGTTCGCGCCATGATGGACGAGCGAGGCAACAAAATGGCCGTTGCTAGACCTTCCAAGCCTGTGTCCATCCTAGGACTTGATGGCGCACCTTCTGCAGGAGACAGTTTCAATATCATGACTGATGAGCGCGAGGCAAAGGCTGTCGCTACCAAGCGCCAGCAAATGGCCCGTGAACAATCCGTTCGATCTCAGAAGAAACTCACCCTCGATGAAATTGGTCGTCGATTGGCTGTGGGAGACTTCCAAGAACTCAACATCGTACTCAAGGGCGACGTGGATGGTTCCATCGAAGCATTGACAGATTCATTGCAGCGATTGACCACAGAAGAAATCCAAGTGAACATCATTCACAAGGGCGTGGGTGGCATCACCGAATCAGATGTCTTGTTGGCAGCTGCTTCAGATGCAATAATCATTGGCTTCCAGGTCCGACCGACCGGCACATGCCGCAAGTTGGCAGAGAAAGAGGAAGTTGAAATTCGCCTGTACAGCATCATCTATGACGCCATCAATGAAGTGAAGGAAGCCATGACTGGCATGCTTTCACCCGACATGAAGGAGGAGATTGTTTGCAACTTGGAAATCCGAGAGGTATTCAAGATTTCCAAATTTGGCACCATTGCTGGTTGCATGGTCACCGATGGCGTGATTTTGCGAAACACCACTGTTCGCATCATCCGTGATTCTGTTGTGATTTACACTGGCGAATTGGGCTCACTCAAGCGCTTCAAGGACGAAGTCAAAGAAGTCAAGAAAGGCATGGAATGTGGTTTGAACATCAACAATTTCAACGACATCAAAGTCGGTGACGTGATTGAGGGCTACAAGCAGGTTGAGGTTCAGAGAGAACTCTAAGAATCACCTTTTTTGTTGAGCGCTCACTTTACAGGGTTTTCGTATCAGATTCAACGCGTCCGTCTTTGAGACGGATGATGCGCTTAGCATGTTGAGCAATTTCCTCTTCATGGGTCACCACAATCAGGGTATTCCCCTGTGCATGGATAGCGTCAAATTGCTTCATGATCTCCTCTGAGGTTTCAGAATCCAGATTGCCAGTTGGCTCGTCAGCTAAAATCATGGAAGGCTTGTTCACCAGGGCGCGAGCAATGGCTACACGTTGACGTTGACCACCAGATAATTGGTTGGGTTGATGGTCCATGCGGTCATCCAAGCCTACATCTGCCAATACCTCAGCCGCGCGTTGCAAGCGATCGGCTTTCCCAATCCCGGCGTAGACCAATGGCAGAGCGACGTTTTGCAAGGCTGTCTGGCGGGGAATGAGGTTGAATGTTTGAAAGACAAAACCAATTTCTCGGTTGCGTATGTCTGCCAATTGATCGTCAGTCATGTCACTGACATCGTGATTGGCAAGGTTGTAGCTGCCTGATGTTGGGGTGTCTAGGCAGCCTAATAGATTCATCAAGGTAGATTTACCAGAACCAGAAGGCCCCATCAAGGCAACGTATTCACCTTCCATGATGTCAAGGTCAATGTCTTTGAGAACATAGACAGTTTGACTGCCTAATGGGAAATTTCGCACAATGTTGCGCAGCTGAATAACAGGTTTTTCCATGTCAAAAAATTAAGTTTAGGCCCATGTAGAGGTTGCGGCCAAAGATGGGCCCGTAGATGCGAATGGCATCAAAGGAAGAAGTAAAATCGGCATGATCGGCAGCCATCACATTTCCGGCCAGGTCCGTAGCCGCTGTGATGGGGTTAGGTTGGCGAACATCCAGGGCATTCTCAATGCCAAGGTAAATGTCACCGCCTTTCCAAGCTTTCCTCACCTGGCCGCTGAGCAAGGTGAATGCAGGCGACTGCTCACTTCCAAAAGCGGTCGAGCCCCCCCATCCGCCAAAAGGCAGACTTTGTGGACCATAAAACTGTGCCGTTGCATCCAGCTCCCATCCGCCTTTGATGGCTTTGCTCAGGCTTGCCATGCCACGGTGCTTGGCCACGAAGGGCAATTGAGCCATCGTTTCACCCGAGGGGTTGTTCCAGTACTTGGCTTCTGTTATTTGGTTGCGGTAGGCCAATCGCATGTCAGTTGACTTGTTGAGCTTGTAGTTCAAAGTAACCCCCAGGCTGTTGCTCTGTTTGGCAGGGCTTCCATTGTAGGTGCTTTCTTGGTAAACCATATGCTGGCCTGGCATCCAGTAATCGTGCACGATGGCGTGATCGAAGACAGTCCAATGGGCATCGGCGGCGATGCTGCCTGGCATGTAGTCGTAGGTGAAATTGTAGACGTAGCTGACGCCGGCATTCCAAGCGGACTCAAAAGTGGTCATGTCACCACCCATTAGGTTGCCATAGGCCGCATAAGTCAAGTTGCGGTTGCTGGCCAATCGCCCCAAGGATTCAACCATCGGTAAGGCCATGCGGAAGCCGCGACCTGCAGACAGCCTGATGGTTTGCAGTTTGGTGGGAGCGTAGCGAAGGTGCATCCGGGGAGACCATTGCAAACCGGCAATGCTATGCTGATCCAAACGCAATCCGCCCACAGCGGTGAAAGATTCCAACGGTGTGTAAGTCCATTCGGAGTAGGCACCAAGGTTGGTTTCTGTCCATGACCCTGAGTATTCCCCCTGGCCATTGCGCCCTTGATTCATGTCGTAGGCATCGATGTTGAAAACCATGCCTGAAGTTTGGTAGAGCTGCCCTTCCAGGACTTCAGCCCTGACAAGCACCTGAGTCAGTCCACCTTGCTGCGTATGGTTGAAGGTTCGCTTATTCAAGAGGTCAGCATCTGAGCCAAAATGCCCATTGAGCCCCTGGCTGTACCAATGGTTGATAACGCCAATGCTCAAATCATTATGATTGGGTGAAACCCAGCCAGTTTTTGCCGTGAAGGCCAATCGGTCTTGGTTGATGGCGTTGGACCATGGCTGGCTAATAGGTGATGAGTCAAACAGTGATCCACCCTGACCACCGCGTTTTTCATCGGTCAAACCATGCAGGGTGAAGAGGCCTTCAAGGCCATTGGTTCCCCAGTATTTTGCGCGAAGCATGACGTTAGCTTGATTCCCTAAGGGCATGTCCATGAATCCATCTTGATTTCTGTCGTTGGCGATGTCGCGGCCAGACAGATGGCCCAGCATGCCAAAAGACCACTGGTCATTGAGGTTTGTGCCCATGGCAATGTTTCCTTCCATGCGGCCACCTTGATTCACATAGCTGTTCAATAAGATGTCACCACGGCCTTCAGCATCAGGACCTATGGCGTCATTGGCCATTTCATCAGGCTTGAGCAATTCCACATTGATTTGACCTGTGATGCTTTCATGCCCATTAAGAGCTGAGCCAATGCCCTTGGTCAATTGAATGGACTCGATCCATGCACCTGGAATGAAGCTCAAGCCCGAGTTGCTTAGCAAGCCCCGAACCAGCGGTGTCAATTCTGTTTGGATATGGGCGTATTTACCTGCCAGGCCAAAGAGCATGATCTGCTTGGTCCCTGTTACTGCATCGGTGAATGACACATCAATGCTAGGGTTGGTCTCAAAGCTTTCTGATAAGTTGCAGCAAGCTGCCTTTTTCAGTTCCTTTTTGCTAATGGTGTTAACAAAAGTCGCAGATTTTGCAGAGATGAATGTAGCTGCAGCTTCAGCGCGAACTTCAATGTCCTTCAAGTCAACAGATTGGTAGAGGTTGCTGTCTGCTTGACCCATGGCAGAATAGCTCGCACACACAAGTAGAACAGCTGGCTTCATGAGCTTCAAGGGGTCAAGGATGATGCCAGACAATGGATTCTTTATTTATGATTGTTCACAACGTCTTCATCCTTGTACTT
>DFSH01000047.1 GCA_002378565.1 Flavobacteriales bacterium UBA3442
TGCAGCCTGAAAATTGGCTACCTTTTCAGGCATGAATGCCATCGTGAAAAAACTTTTTGGAACCCTTGTCACCATAGGTTTACTCTATGTCCTGATTCATGCGTCTTGGTACAATTACCTCTTCAAAGGGGTTTACGCAACCTACCTCCAAGGGCACACAACCGCCAATATTTTTGACGGGGAGTACTTTGATCAAGGCATCATTCACGCCCCGCCAGTTGGCATTCCATGGCCGGAAGCTAAAAGTGCGGAATGGGCGCCACCTATTGAGATTCAACAGGCCCTAGACGTCTATGAGACCGGCGCATTTTTGGTCATTCACAATGACAGCATCCGCCACGAAGACTATGGAAACAAGGTCATGGCAAACACCAAAACCAACAGCTTTTCCATGGCAAAATCCATCCTGACCATGATGGTTGAGATTGCCATTGAATCGGGTGATTTACCGGGATGGGACGCTTTGGCAATCGACTATGTGAAGGAGCTTCACGGCCCCGGCGCGTCACAATTAACACTGGCCCATTTGACGGGGATGTTGGCAGACCTGGATTGGGATGAAGACTATTACAACCCTTTTGGCATCACAGCAAAGGCCTTGTATGGTCGGGATTTGCGCGCCACGGTGACCGGTTGCGCCGTGGGCGATCAGGTAGGTCGGCACTATGAATACCAATCAGGCGCAACAGCTTTGTTGGGCTTTTGCTTGGAGGAGGCCACTGGCATGCCTTTGGCTGAATACGCCTCTGAAAAATTATGGCTCCCTTTGGGTGCTGAAATGGATGCATCATGGCACCTGGATGATGTGGGTGAGGCCATTTCCTTCTCTGGCTTCAATGCCACAGCCAGGGATTTTGCGCGCGTTGGCTATTTGGTTTTGAACCAGGGCAATGCCTTTGGGGAGCAGTTGATGGACAGCAGCTTTTTTGCCACAGCGACTAATCCGGGATTGGCACAATTTTACGGTTACTCTTTTTGGCTTGGCGACGCTCCATCGCCGGACCCGTTGTCAGAAGCCACCAGACCCTTTGTTGCCCTACGAGGCCACTTGGGACAATGGGTCATCACATTCCCGGGTTTGGATTTGATCATTGTACGAACAGGCCATGCAGAAGGTAAAGAGGTTGGTGAAGCCCTTCCTGCATCCTTCATGGCTGTGGCGTCAGCCTACGCATGGAAGCTGCCTGCAGCCGGCCATTAAGATGGCAGAGTTTCACATCCAAAGCATCCATGCCGGCGAGCAATTGCTGGTCAATGACATCCGCCTGAGCTTCAAGCAGGGCGAGTGTTTGGCGTTGGTGGGTGAGTCAGGATCAGGCAAGTCTTTGTCTGCGCTAGCCATGATGAACTTATTGCCCAACTCACTAACGTCAAAGGCCGCATTCGTCCATGGTGAGCAGCCAAGTGTTGCCATGGTCTTTCAGGAGCCAATGTCTGCCTTGAACCCTTCCATGCGGGTGGGTCGACAGGTGGCAGAGGCCGCCGAAGCAAGCCTTGGCTTGAGCAGAAAGGCGGCCAACGAAAAGGCGTTGACATGGTTCAAGCACACGCAGATTGCGGACCCAGAACAATCATTCAAAAAGTACCCCCATCAAATGAGTGGCGGGCAGCGTCAACGGGTCATGATAGCTATGGCTATGGTGATGGATCCTGACATCGTGATTGCAGATGAGCCTACCACGGCCTTGGACGCCTCCGTCGCCGCAGACATTCTGTCCTTAATCCGACAGCTTCAAAAGCAGGAAGGCATGGCCATGCTACTCATCAGCCATGACCTGTCAGAGGTGTCTAGGGTGGCTGATCATGTGATGGTGATGCGTCAGGGTCAGCTCATGGAGTCCGGCCCGACCCAGCAAGTCTTGAACCACCCAACATCTCCATACACTCAAGGCTTGATTGCGTCCAGGCCCCCGGAAGGTCGGCGCCCTAAACGTTTACCAACGGTTGAGGACTTCATGCAAAACAGGCCGGTTGATGACAGCGAGAGGCCCGCCAGTCAATTGGGTCCCGTCTTGCTTGAAATTAGGGATTTAAGCAAGGCTTATGCGGGGCAGTCTGTGGTCAAAGACCTCAGTCTTGTCATCCATGAAGGAGAAACCTTGGGTCTGGTGGGCGCCTCTGGCTCGGGCAAGTCAACCATTGCCAAATGTTTGGTGAACCTGGTTCAGCCAGACGCGGGTGAAATACGCTACCGCGGCGAGCGCATCGATCAACTCCATGGCGCCAAACGCCAAGCATTGGCCCGAGACATTCAGTACATTTTTCAAGACCCCTTTGCCTCGCTTTCGCCACGAATGACCATTGGTGATGCCATCACTGAGCCTATGGTTGTTCATGGTTTACACAGCAACTCCGTGGGTAGGAAACAGGCCATGGAAGACCTGTTAAAGTCTGTGGGTTTTGAAGCGCTAGACGCAAGCAAGTACCCCCACGAGTTCTCTGGCGGACAGCGCCAACGGATAGGTATTGCCAGGGCTCTGGCGGTTGAGCCTAAGTTGATCATCTGTGATGAATCGGTGGCCGCCTTGGATGTCAGCATTCAGGCACAAGTACTGAACCTTTTGAATGACCTGAAGGAGCAACACAGCTTCAGTTACCTCTTCATCAGTCACGATGAGTTGGTGGTCGATTACATGAGTGACGCCGTTCTTGTTTTAGACTAAAAACAGGAAAAATAACCCATTTTAATCAATTTTTATGGGTTTTTGGCCATTTTTATGGCATTTTCTCGCTATTTATAAAAACTCATTGCGGGCGAAAAACAGACCTGATGGTCGTGTTTGACTAACAAATAAATGGCGGGTATTTGAAGGGGTACTCAGTCAAGTCCGATCCAGACAACCTGCAAGGGTACCAGTCTTTAAGGATTTCTGACCCCATCGATTCGTAGAATTTAATCGCCGGCGTGTTCCAATCTAAAACCTCCCAATGCAGTCGCTGTGCATCGATGGACCGAGCCCACTGAACAGCTGCCTCCATCAAGCGGCCGCCTATGCCCCGACCTCTTAAGGGAGCTCTAACAATCAGGTCCTCCAAGTGAGCAGTCAACCCTTTCCATGTTGAATACCGTTCATAACAAAGAGCCATACCGTAAACTTCATTTGAAGCGTCTGAAACAGCAAGCATGCAAACGAATTTTTTCAATTCCCAATCTTTTGTGAGCTGATCGATAGTCACGGAAACCTCTTCGGGTGCTTTTTCGAACAGTGCCAACTCATGAATGAGCGACAAAACAGCTGGCATGTCTGATTTTTCAGACCAGCGAACCGAAATACCTTCTATTTGATCCTTCATGCTGCTAAAGTAATGACCACGGGTCCGCTTTAATCTCGCCCTTGATTGCCACGCAACGACGGGGTTGCCACACGCAGATTCAGCTAAGGTTTGGGTTGCTTTTTGTTGGGTGGTTTTGCTTTGAGCTGAACCTGGTTTCTGTGTGTCCAGTGGACGAAGTCCTTCCGTTCGGCCCATGTGGACAAAATCCCGCCCAACTGGATAAGAAACTTGTTTTTCCTGACCTCCATGACCTCTCCCGCTTGGCGGCCACCGTGCACAACCTTCACTTTGTCCCCCACCTTCACGGGCATGGACCACAGCAGCTCAAGGGCCTGGCGATTGGCTTGCTGTTTCACGGTTTCAGTGCGCGTCTCTTGGCGTTTGGTGGCTTTCACTCGCTCAGACACCAAGCGAACCATTCGGTCTTTGATCTCGTTGCGAGCCTTTTGTGTTTTAGCTTTTTGCCAACTGCTGGCCCATTGCTCCAGGCGCTTGCCCCACATGAGTTGATCGGCGACGGCCGCATTGTCCGCAGAGGCTTTGTTGAGTTTATTTTCCAGGGATTGAATCTGCTTGTCCTGTGTTTGCTTCAGGCTTTCCAAGTCCTCTAGTCGCTTGCTTACCTCTGTCCGGTTTTTGTCCAGAGTGCTTCGCTGCTTTTGCAAACCAACCAACAGCCGGTCCACCGCCAAGCTGTCTGCAGCAAGGATTTGTTTGGCCTCTTTCATGAGCCTTTTTGGCAAACCTACCCGCTGTGCCACTTCAAATGTGTACGAGGATCCCGGGACACCCATGATCAACTGAAACAAGGGCTCAAAGCTTGACAGGTCAAAGGCCATGTTGGCGTTGCATGCGCCCTCAAGCTCCTCCCCTAAGGCTTTGATGCTGTTGTAGTGTGTGGTGAACACCCCTAGGCACTGGCTCAGGTGGAGCTCTTGCATGCAAACTGACGCCATGGCTGAACCAAGCTCAGGGTCCGATCCGCTACCAAACTCGTCGACCAAGCACAGGGTGTTGGCGTTTGCCTCCGCCATCATGTCTCGCACTTTGGTGAGTTTGCCTGAATAAGTGGACAGTTCGTTTTCAACACTTTGCGCGTCACCTAAATCAACCATGATGCGATCAAACCAGGGCAAAACAGTTTTAGGGTGAGCGGGTATCAGTAGACCGCTTTGCAGCATCATTTGAAACAGGCCAACCGTCTTCAAGGCTAGGGATTTTCCGCCCGCATTGGGCCCGCTGATCACCAACAATCGCTGCGATGGGTTGAGCTGAACATCTAAGGGAATGATGTCCGTTGAATCGCCTTGGTGGGCAGCCCGAAGGATGGGGTTGATGCCTTTTTTGATGTCAAGGGTTATGTCGTGACTGATGCGCGGAAGGATGCAGCCTTCCACTTCAGCAAAGCGGGACCGTGCATGCAGGCTGTCCAGGGCGTGAAGGCGCTCATCGCAGCCTTTGATTTCTTGCATGAATGGCTGTATTTCAGCTGTTAGCGCTTTGAGTATGCGGCGAATTTCCTGCATCTCTTGGTCCAATAAATCTCCTATTTCCGCATTGATAGCTAAGCATTCAATGGGCTCGAGGTAGGTCAAGGATTGCTTGGCAGAGCTGCCATGAAAGGCGCCGTTGACTTTGCTTTTGTACGCAGACTTAATGGCTAGCACGCGCCGGTCATTGCTCACCGATTCACGGATATCAGCCAGCCAACCTGACTTGTCCATGCGGCGCATCACTTGGTAAAACAAGCGATCACCTTGCGATCGCCTACTGGTTAACTCAAAGCGAATGGCTTTGAGCTCCTTGGATGCGTTGCCTCGGATTTGCCCGTTGCGCTCAAACACCCCATCAATGGCTGCGGGTATTTCAGGAATAGGTGGGAATGGGCGAAGCATCGCCGCCATTGATGGGGCTTGCTCGCGGTGTTTTTGCGTGAATCGATAGGCATTGGCGTAGGCGTTGGCTTGCGCATGAATGGCCATGAATAGCTCTATGGGCAGGACCGCGCCCTTGACCCGCAACAAAGGCATGGCGTCATCGATCGCTTCTGCCGCTACCGCAGGCAAGCGGTGTCCCTGCTCACTTAGCTTCAACAGCTCATCCACTTGGGACAGCTCCTCCTCTATGGCCCGGCGATTTGCGCTAGGCTTTAAGTCAATCAAGGCCAACCGGGCCTTATTGGTGGATGCATACGACGCCACCATGGCGGTTAAGGTTGTGAAATCTAACGCCTCATGCGCGGATGTTGGGTACATCATGGTGAGGTCGTGGTTGCGGGTTTTTGGGGTCATCAATCAACTAATATTTTGTAAATTACTCCAAACCAAGAAGTCCAGCTTCTTTGAATACTTATAAATGATAATAGTGGAGGGGGGGTCTTCCGGGGCATTAAATAAATAAATCATGAAAAAAATATTTGAAGACTTAATGGAAAATAAAAACTTTAAACTGATTATTGCTTTTGGAATGATAAAAAAACTCATTATTTTTCTATTACTGGTTTTTCCTTTTCTTTCAAGCGGACAAACAAATCCATACTCTGATCAATTTGCACATACCTACTCTATCGTTGCAAAGGATACTAATACAGGTGAAATGGCGGTTGGAGTTCAAAGTCATTGGTTTTCTGTTGGCACGTTAGTTAGCTGGGGGAAATCTGGCGTAGGCGTTGTCGCTACTCAATCGTTTGTTAATCCAAGTTATGGCCCTAATGGGATTGAACTTATGGAAAATGGTGTATCAGCTGAAGACGCATTAAAAAATTTGACAGACAAAGACGAAGGAAGAGATTTTAGACAAGCAGCAATGCTTGACGCTAATGGATCAGTAAATGCGTTCACTGGAGAAAAATGTATAGAAAGCGCAGGGCATTTTGTTGGTGAAAATTTTTCCGTTCAGGCCAATATGATGTTAAATGATAACGTTATTCCTGCAATGAAAAAAGCATTTCAAGATAATTCCAATCTTCCCTTAGCTGAAAGAATTATTAAAGTATTTGAAGCTGCTGAAAGAGTGGGGGGTGATATTAGAGGGAAGCAATCCGCAGCACTAATAGTTGTGGGTGCTGAAAAAACTTCTAATGTTTGGGAGGATAAAAAAATTGATCTTAGGGTAGATGACAGCAGTGATCCAATAAAAGAAATTAAAAGACTCTTAAGGGTTCACAGGGCCTATGGTCACATGAACAATGGAGATCTGGCAATCGGAGAAAACGACATGGACAAAGCGTTAAGCGAATATGGAAAAGCACAAGCTCTGTATCCTGAAAATCATGAAATGAGTTTTTGGAAAGCAATAGCGCTTTTAAACAATGGCAAAAAAGA
>DFSH01000002.1:0-419 GCA_002378565.1 Flavobacteriales bacterium UBA3442
GGCTATGCCACGGATGAGACCGACAACTTCATGCCATTGGCTTTAGACATCAGCCATGTCCTCCTGAAGGAGATGGCTGCCATCCGCAAGGAAGGCAAGGTGATGACCTACCTGAGACCCGACTCCAAGAGTCAGGTCACTATCCGCTACAATGACAAGGATCAACCAGAAGCCATTGACACCATTGTGTTGTCAACTCAGCATGACGATTTTGCAGAAGAGGTGGCCATGCGGGCCACCATCACTGCTGACATCAAGACCCACTTGATTCCCCGTGTGAAGGCGTACCTCTCAGGTGGTGTCGCTGACCTATTTGATGACGACAGCATCAACTACTTGATCAACCCCACAGGGAAGTTTGTGATTGGTGGACCCCATGGTGACACAGGCCTGACGGGACGGAAAATCATTGTGGACAC
>DFSH01000002.1:677-18084 GCA_002378565.1 Flavobacteriales bacterium UBA3442
AAAGACCCTTCCAAAGTGGACCGGTCTGCTGCCTATGCCTCGCGACATATTGCAAAGAACATAGTGGCCGCAGGTGTGGCCAAGCAATGTTTGGTTCAGCTTGCCTACGCCATTGGTGTGGCGGACCCAGTGGGATTCTACATCAACACCTATGGCAGTGCATTGATCAACCACAGCGATGCTGACATCGCTGACAAGCTCAAGCCACTGTTTGGCTTAAGGCCCTTCCAGATCGAAGAAAAATTTGGCCTAAGGCAACCCATCTACCAAGAAACCGCAGCTTATGGCCACATGGGGCGCAAGCCAGAGACGGTCACAAAAACCTTCACGCGACCCGGCGAGAACGGACTCATCACCAAGGAGATGACCGTGAACTTGTTTGCTTGGGAAAAGCTTGACATGGTTGACGCCATCAAGTCGGCTATGAACCTGTCTTGAAGGGCCTAAATGGTGTTCATTGCCTCATCAATGAGGCAATATTGACAGACTAGTAACGGTACGCCTCAGGCTTGAAAGGCCCTTCAACCGTGACGCCAATGTAGCTGGCCTGATCCTCTGAAAGGACATCCAACTCCACGCCAATAGAAGCCAAGTGCAAGCGTGCCACTTTCTCGTCCAAGTACTTGGGGAGGGTGAACACCTCATTGGGGTATTTCCCAGGGTTGCAGTACAACTCAATCTGCGCCAACACCTGGTTGGTGAATGAGTTGGACATCACAAAACTGGGATGACCTGTGGCACAACCCAGGTTCACCAAACGGCCTTCTGCCAGAACAATGATCTCTTTGCCGTCGATCGTGTATTGATCAACCTGTGGCTTGATGGTGCTTTTGCTGTCACCATACGTGCTGTTCAACCAATCCATGTCAATCTCATTATCAAAGTGGCCAATGTTGCATACCACCGTCTTGTCCTTCATGGCGCGGAACGCAGATTCCGTGATGATGTCCTTGTTACCTGTGGTGGTAATCACAATGTTTGCGCGACCAATGGCATTAGCCATTTTTTTCACTTCAAAACCATCCATGGCAGCCTGCAAGGCGCAAATGGGGTCAACCTCTGTCACGATAACCCTGGCACCCGCTCCGCTGAAGCTGGCAGCCGTTCCCTTGCCAACATCGCCATAACCCGCAACAACGACAACCTTACCAGCCATCATCAAATCGGTGGCACGGCGAATGGCATCAACGGCCGACTCCTTGCAGCCGTATTTGTTATCAAATTTGCTCTTTGTCACGGAATCGTTGACGTTGCAAGCAGGCATAGGTAGTGTGCCGTTTTTCATGCGCTCAATCAAGCGATGAACACCTGTGGTTGTCTCCTCTGACAAACCGCCAATACCCTCAACCAACTCAGGGTACTTGTCCAAAACCATGTTGGTCAAATCGCCGCCATCATCCAAAATCATGTTCAAGGGTTTGCGATCCTCTCCAAAGAAAATTGTTTGCTCAATGCACCACTCAAACTCCTCCTCATTCAAGCCCTTCCATGCATACACTGCGACGCCTGCAGCTGCCATGGCGGCTGCCGCTTGATCCTGTGTGGAGAAAATATTGCAAGATGACCAGGTCACTTCAGCTCCTAACTCGATCAAAGTCTCAATCAACACCGCCGTTTGAATGGTCATGTGCAAACAACCTGCAATGCGTGCACCAGCCAGTGGCTTGGATGCGCCGTATTCTTCGCGCAGCGACATCAGTCCTGGCATCTCAGCCTCAGCGAGATGAATCTCCTTGCGGCCCCAATCTGCCAATGACAAATCTTTAACCTTGTGTGAAAGGTACTTGGTAGTGGTGGAATTTTCCATGATGTTTGCTGTCTTGTTATGAATTTGAACAGCAAAAATACAACGAAGAAATTGGCTCACGCTATTAAGGGGGGATTCCCTGGGCTAAGAATCCATCACACGGCCATTGACGATGCGACAGATGCAGCCATTGAATCGATGACTCAGCAACTCCACCCATCCGATATAGAACGAATCAATGCCAAATCCCCCAGCGGGCAGCGGGCATCCATGGCCGCAAGAATGGCCCTAGCTTCAGCTTGCAATACCTCAATGATTCACATCCATTTGGTCAACAACAAACCCGTCCTGAGTCATCAAAATGGTCATGTCAGCATGAGTCATGGCGGGCAACATGCCGTGGGGGCATGGCACCCCAGCCTTGAGGTAGGCATTGACATTGAGAGCGATCGGGGTCAGCTGGCCATCATTGCACCCAAGTTCTTGTCTGATGCCGATTTGAAGCGCCTCAAACTAGCGAAAGAACCCCAATGGATGCGACGTGTTGCCTGGGGAGCAAAAGAAGCCGTGTACAAAGCAGCCAGCCAATCAGGCCTTGTATTCAGTGCAATTGCCATTGATTCATTGGATGGATTAGCAACGGACGGGCATGCCATCGCAAGTCTGCCTGACCATCGGCAATATGCTATCCACGCACAGAACCTTGACGGGCATTGCCTGGTGACGGCAGTCCATATTCCCACCTCCTTTCGCGTGGTCATCACCGGACCTGAGTCCAGCGGGAAAACCACCCTTTCGATGGCCTTGAGCAAGCACTTGAAGGTGCCCCTGGTGCCGGAATATTCTCGAATATATTTGACTGAGCTTGGCGAGAAGGCTTATGGCATCAAGGATCTACAAGCCATCGCAAAGGGCCAATTGCAGGCTGCCCAAAAAGCCCAACCCAGTGGCAGCAAACTGTGCATTGAAGACAGTGATCTGTTGACTTTGGTGATTTGGTGCGAGGAGAAATTTGGCCGCAATCCAGACAGCATCCAACAGGCATGGGACAAGCATCCAGGCCACCTTTACCTGCTTTGCGCACCCGATATGCCATGGGAAGCCGACCCCTTGAGGGAGAGCCCTGAAGACCGTGACCGACTCTATGGACTGCACCGCCAACGGCTGGTTCAGCGGCAATTGCCCTTCATTGAAATGTCCGGCAGCCATGCCTCCCGAATGACCACTGCATTGGAGGCCTTAAATACCTACCTTTACCTTACACAGGGGTGCCGGATTGGCTGAGATTACACCCTTATAACCTGGCAGATTATGCTGCCAAGGAAGTGACTGACTGCATTGTACCAGTCGATTTTCACCGCTGTGTTAACCTTGAAATCACAGCATGAAACCCCTACTTTTCCTCTTCACTCTCCTGACAGGAAGCCTCTTGGCTCAACCGTTAGACAGCCTCAACAGTAAATCGCAACGCATTGAATTGCAAAGTGTTGACCTGATACAGGTTCGCGCCTCCAAGCGAAGCCCCATGGCTGTAACCCGATTGGACGCCGCAAGCATCAAAGCCGCAGACAACGGCCAAGGTCTGCCCTTTGTCCTGCAATTTCAACCCTCCCTGCTTCAGTCAAGTGATGCAGGAAACGGCATGGGGTACACCTACCTGCGCATGCGTGGCATGGATCAGACACGCATCAATGTCACCATCAATGGCGTGGCCTTGAATGACCCTGAAGGGCATGGCGTTTTCTGGGTGAACACCCCCGATCTAACATCATCCCTGAACAGCATTCAGATTCAGCGAGGTGTTGGCACATCCACCGCAGGGCCAGGGGCGTTTGGCGGCAGCCTATCGCTGGAAGTCGGTCAGCCAGACAAAGAAGCATCGCAAAGTATCACCCTGGGTGGGGGCAGTTTTCTTTCTGCACGAACCACCTATGCATGGCAGTCAGGCGAGATGCCTCAAGGCAAGGGAAGCTTGCGGTTCATGGGCAGGATGAGCCACATGCAAAGTGAAGGCTTTGTTGACCGATCAGGTTCCAAGCTCAACAGCTACCTCTTTGCCATGGCGTACCGGGAAGGCAACCAGAGCATCCGCTATGTGCACTTCAACGGCCATGAAGTCAGTCAGCAGGCCTGGTGGGGCATCCCCATGGTGAAATGGCGTGGCGATCAGGCCGGCGTTGAAGCATACATCCTCAACAACTATTTAGACAACGATGCTGCAGACCATTTGCGCGAGTCTGGCAATACCACATACAATTACTACCGCTACCCCAATGAAATTGACAACTACCGTCAAAGTCATCATCAATTGATTGCTACCAAAGCCTTAGACAATGATTGGACCCTGAACATGACCAGCTACCTGGTGACTGGCAAAGGCTACTTTGAACAATGGAAAGCAAACCAAGACTACGCTGCCTACGGGCTGGCCAACCCCATCGTTGAAGGCAATACTGTTTCATCCACGAATTTGGTGCGGCAGCGCTGGCTTGACAACCTATCTGTGGGAACGAACATCAGCTTGAGCAAACAATTGGGCGATTGGAAAGCCGTGATGGGTTACGCCGGGCAGGGCTTCATTGGTGACCATTATGGCACCCTGCCATGGATGGCTATCAACCCACTGCAAGGGTTGGACGCGATGGATTACCGATACTACGAATCCTATGGGGACAAGACCGACAACATGGCCTTCATCAAAGTTGAAATACCCATGTTTGACGGAGACTGGTTGGCCTACGGTGATTTGCAGTTGCGTCACATCAGCTATGACATCTATGGCTTGGATGCAGATCGGGTCGACCTCAATAACATGGACAGCAAACGGTTCACCTTTTTCAACCCCAAGGTGGGAATGGACAGGCAATGGGCCAACAACAGCAGGTCTTACCTGTCGATGGCTGTGGCTAACAGAGAGCCCACACGAGGCGATTTCATTGCATCAATGCAGTTGGAGGAGCCCCTGGCCGAACGTTTGATGGATTGGGAATTGGGCCACCAAGCAAAGGTTGGCAAAGGACACATGGAATTGAATCTTTACCATATGGCATACAAAGATCAATTGGTTCCAACTGGGGCACTGAATGATGTGGGGGCATTGATACGAACCAATGTGGCTTCCAGTTTCCGTCAAGGTTTAGAAATCATGGCCAGTTACCCTTTGAGCAAGGTGGCTTTGCTTGGCTTCAACAGCACATTCAGCCGGAACCGCATCGCCGACTTTGAGGAGGAGCTCTTTGACTACGTCAGCGGGCAAGCCGTCATCAACCACTACCTCAACAGCCCCATTGCTATGTCACCCGAAGGCATGCTTAATGCCTATGTTTTAGTGGATGCCAAACCCCTCTCCCTCCGCGTAGATTGGCAAGCTGTCAGCAAGCAATACCTTGACAACACTGGCAGTGATGAGCGTGCCCTGGATCCCTACCAAACCCTCAACCTAACCACCACTTGGCAGATCAACACAACCCAGAGCCTAAGCTTGAATCTGCGCAATGTGGGCAATGTCACCTACGCCCCCAATGGCTACACATGGGGCTACTACTTGGCTGGTCAACGCAGCGATGAAAACTTTGTGTACCCCATGGCAGGCAGGCATGGCATGCTGACCTACAGGGTGACATTCTAAAAGTTTATTGCAGGTTGTGGATCTTTTTTGCCGCCTGGATATCCAGGGCAATTTGATCCGACAGATCTGAGGGGCTTTCAAAGGCCTTCTCATCACGGATTCGCTGGTTGAAATGCACAACCATCTTATGGCCATAGAGATCCTTATCGCAGTCAAAGACATGCACTTCCAAAACAGGTTCCGACTTTCCGCCAAAGGTTGGCCTAACACCGTGGTTAGCAATGGCTGGCAATTGCTGATCGCCATCGACATCAATAGTCACGGCGTAAACACCGATGGCTGGCATCAGTTTGTCTGGATGGATATGCCCCATGTTCGCGGTGGCAAAACCCAATTTACGACCCACCTGGTGGCCTTGAATCACCTGGCCTGAGACTTGGTAGGGACGTGTCAATCCTTTGGTAGCTGCTTGCATGTCACCCGACTTCACCGCCTGCCTAATGGTCGTTGAGGACACATGCATTTGGTCAATTTCTAATACGGGAATTTCTTCCACATCAAAGCCATAAACCGGCCCGTACTCTACCAAATGATCAAAACCCCCTTCGCGGTTGCGTCCAAACCGATGATCATAACCAATGACCAAATGCTTCACCCCCATTTGTGACACCAATTGGTTGCGAACAAAAGCCAAGGATGACTGCTGAGAAAACGTTTTGTCAAAGGCTTGAATGATCAGATGGTCCAAGCCCATTTCATCCAACAAAACAGCACGTTCCTCCATGGTGGTCAACAATGCCAAATCAAATTCTGGATGGATGAGCTTTCTAGGGTGGGGATCAAAGGTCAACAGGATCGATTCGCCGCCCTGCTCCTTCGCAACATCAATCAATCGTTGAATGATCGCCTGATGACCGGCATGCAGTCCATCGAATGTGCCTGCTGTTGCCACCCCGGTAGTGAGCGCTTTGAATTGAGCAATGGAATGGTAGATCTTCATGATGGTGTTCGGCCGCAAAGATATTGCAGCATCTTTGAGCTCATGAACGAGCTGCTACTAAAAAGTTTCCATCACGTCAAAGGGTATTTCCCACAGCTGATTGCCGCCGGAATCCTCATGACAATCATCCAATGGGCCTCGCCCTACTTAGGCATAGCTGGCAGCCTTGTAGCCTCCTACCTCTTGCTGCCAACAATCCACATTGGGATTGGCCAACTATGCCTTCAAGGGCAAGACAAAGACCTGTCATTCAAAGAAGCTTTCAGCCTTGAAAACCTCAGCTTCATCTGGTCAAAAAAGGACATCGCCTTGCAAATTGGCATGCTCAAACTGTTGATTGTCCTAGGCACAGGATTGGTGATCTCTTTCGTTATGATCTCAATACTTGGTGGTGATAGCGCATTGATTGAAGCCCTGACGCAAGCACAAAATGATGCGGGAGACCAGCCAGAACTCTTCATGAAATACCTCTCTGAGGACATTGACTGGTCAGCCTACACTTACCTTTTAATGGCCTTGCTGCTCATGGTGATTGCCATTTTTTCCCTCACTTGGCTAAGCCTGCACGTGATGGCCTTTGAGGGCGCTGGTGTCATAGCCGCCATCAAAACCAGCATTCAACGAGGTGTTAAACACTTTGGCCTATCCATGGCACTCGTCTTCTTTTTTCTTTCAGGCTACATCTTTGCACAGGCTTTGGGCTGGGTTGGCTACACCTTGGTGATGCCGTGGTTGGCCGTCTTGCATTTTCATGCCTACCAAAGCATCACTTCGAGAGGTTTTTGACTTACATTTGCGCCCGAATTCGAACGCATTCATCAACCGAATAATCGACGACCATGCAAGGCAAAATTTCCCAGGTAATTGGACCCGTAGTTGACGTCCATTTTGAAGACGCCAGCAATCTTCCTAAAATCTATGACGCCCTTGTCGTCATCAACCCCCAAGGCACGCGCGTCGTGCTTGAAACTCAGCAACACATTGGCGAGGACACCGTTCGTGCCATTGCCATGGACTCGACAGATGGATTTGCCCGAGGCATGTCCGTTGAGGCGCTTGGCGAGCCAATCGCTATGCCTAGCGGTGAGCAAATCAAAGGCCGCGTATTTAACGTGGTTGGTGAGGCCATCGATGGCATTGGTCAGATCGCTGACGGACTAACCCTTCCCATTCACCGTGCAGCCCCCAAGTTTGAAGATTTGTCAACCAACACAGAAATGCTGTTGACGGGCATCAAGGTTATCGATTTGATTGAGCCTTACGCAAAGGGTGGTAAAATTGGATTGTTTGGTGGTGCCGGTGTTGGCAAGACCGTATTGATTCAAGAATTGATCAACAACATCGCTAAGGGCCATGGTGGTCTTTCCGTTTTTGCTGGCGTGGGTGAACGCACCCGTGAAGGCAATGACTTGCTTCGCGAAATGTTGGAGGCAGGCATCATCAACTATGGTGACGCATTCACAGAAAGCATAGAAGCTGGCGGATGGGACCTGAGCAAGGTTGACATCGAGGCAATGAAGGAATCCAAGGCAACCTTTGTTTTTGGACAAATGAATGAACCTCCCGGTGCACGTGCTCGTGTGGCCTTGTCTGGATTGACACTGGCTGAGTACTACCGCGATGGTGAAGGATCAGGTCAAGGCAAGGACATCTTGTTCTTCGTTGACAACATTTTCCGATTCACTCAGGCTGGTTCTGAGGTGTCTGCCCTTTTAGGCCGCATGCCTTCAGCTGTTGGCTACCAACCCACATTGGCAACTGAGATGGGTACCATGCAAGAGCGCATTACCTCCACAAAGAGTGGTTCAATCACCTCCGTGCAGGCAGTTTATGTTCCTGCGGATGACTTGACTGACCCAGCACCTGCAACAACTTTTGCTCACTTGGATGCCACCACGGTACTTTCCAGAAAGATTGCTGAGCTAGGTATTTACCCAGCGGTTGACCCCTTGGATTCAACCTCTCGCATCTTGACCCCTGAAATCGTTGGTGACGAGCACTACAGCTGTGCGCAACGCGTGAAGGAAACCCTACAGCGCTACAAAGAGCTGCAAGACATCATTGCCATCCTTGGTATGGAGGAATTGTCTGAAGAGGACAAGCTGATTGTACACCGCGCCCGTCGCGTACAGCGTTTCCTGTCACAGCCTTTCCACGTTGCTGAGCAATTCACTGGCATCCCCGGTGTTTTGGTTGACATCAAGGACACCATCAAAGGTTTCAACATGATCATGGACGGCGAATTGGATCAATACCCAGAAGCTGCATTCAACCTTCGCGGTTCCATTGAGGATGCCATTGAGGTTGGTGAGAAAATGCTTGCAGAAGCCTAAGCCATGGCCATGCAAATTGACATCCTCACCCCAGAAAAGTCGCTTTACAGCGGCAAAGTCATTGCTGTGCAATTCCCAGGTGTGGAAGGTTCATTTCAGATTTTAACTGATCACGCCCCGCTGGTAGCTGCCTTGGGAGCAGGTCAGATCGTCATTGAAACAGCCAATGGATCGGAAAGCATTGACATCCCAGGCGGGGTGGTTGAGGTTTCCAACAACATCCTTTCTGTACTGGCACAATAAGCCACCTTATTTTTTGCATCAAACACCCAGTCATTGTGGCTGGGTGTTTTACTTTTACCCTATGAAACAACGCATGATAATCAGTGCATTAATATGCCTGATAACCAATGGTCTGTATGCCCAATCTCAAATGAGCAATGGCATTCCCCTCCCCACCATTGACGTGAATCAGTCGCTGAATCAGGTCATGGACAACCATGCGATTGTCACCTTGGAGCGCAAAGAGATTGAAGCCCTTGCAGCCAACAACGTGGGCGATGCCTTGGAGTGGATGATGGGCTTGGATGTTCGTCAACGGGGGCATGCAGATGTGCAATCAGACCTCTCAATCCGAGGCAGTTCCTTTGATCAAGTGCTGATCCTTGTCAATGGCGTGCCATACAGCGATCCACAAACAGGGCATCACAGCATGAACATTCCGGTGCCATTGCGGTCGGTTGAACGCATTGAGCTGCTGTCCAGTGGCGGCTCACATCGCTACGGACCCTTTGCCTTTGCTGGGGTCATCAACATCGTTACCATTGATAGCAAAGCAGGCTATGCTGAAGCTGCTGCAGGTCAATACGGACTGCAAGTAGGCTCTGCGGGGCTTTCCCTTGGCGAATTCAAAGGCATGCACAGCCGTGTAGACATGGCCTACAAAGCGGCTGATGGCCAAATGACCAACAGGGATTACGCACAACATCATGTGTTACTTCGAAGCAAAGGAAACTTGGATGTGGGTCACCTTGACCTGATGGTTGGCCTGGTTGGCAAGCAATTTGGCGCCCACAATTTCTACACCTACCAATTCCCTGACCAGTTTGAAGCCATCCAATCTAGCAGCGCATCAGCAAGCTACGCAAGCCACGATGGTCGACTGCGAGGTCGGATTTATGGCAGGCAGCACCTGGACCATTTTGAGTTGTTCAGGGAAGCCTATGGCTACTACCAGCGATTAGCGTCTGACGTCTTCATGCACACCCTAGATTCCAGCTTGGCACCAAGCTGGTATAGCGAGCACAACAACCACCGAAGCCGCACCATTGGCAGTGAAGTAACCTTGCATTTGCAGGGAGGAAACACCATGCCTTGGACCTTGGAAGGTGGATTGGATTGGCGTCACGATGACATCGTGAGCAATATCCTGGGCCTAGATATGACCACTACCATCCCTGCGCCCGATGGACGAGCTACCTACAGCAAGTTTGATGACCGGCAAAATGCAGGTGCCTTCCTTGCCTATACCTTCCGACCCATTGCCCCTTTGCGGATCAACCTTTCTAATAGAATCAACTGGAACAGTCGGCATGGTCTCTTAAACTTGCCGGGCTTCTCAATGGGCTACCACTGGCGTGAAAGCGATGGCACACACGGCAAAGCCTATGCAAGCCTCAACAAGGGCTTTCGCTTGCCAACTTTCACTGATCTCTATTACCGCTTAGGCGGTGCCATGGGATCTGCTGACTTGCAAGCTGAACATGCTTGGAACAGCGAAATAGGCATCAGCCAGACTACAGCGACACAGAAGCTGACATTCAACCTGTATCAGCGACGGGGACAGAACCTGATTGACTGGGTCTACCGAAACATTGACAGCAATAGCGTACTGCAAGCAGACAACATCACGGAAGTGACCATTCAAGGACTTGAAGCGTCCTACGCTCATCGTTTCCAGAACATCGGCTACTTGCAGCTGCAAGGCAGCCTGGCAAGGCATGAAGCCAGTTCTGGCATCGACGGCACATCCATCTATGTTTTAGACTACCTGTCCAGTCGCGTCCAAGCAAAATACCTGACTGTGCCCTACCATGGCATGCGCATAGGGTGGAACCTTAACTGGCAAGATCGTCAGGGAAGCTACATCGACGCAGACTCCCAATTGCCCGTTGCCTATTCAGCATTTGCCACACAGAGCTTGCGGTTGACATGGGCCAATGAGGAGGTGGATGTCAACATCGACATCAACAACCTCAGCAATGTCTCTGTCATTGATCGCGGCAATGTGCCCCTGCCTGGACGATGGATTTCTGCAGGCTTTCGCTTCCACTGGAACTGAGTTAATTTCGCGGCCACATGGATCAAGCACGCATCATCGGACAAGCTCAACTGGCATCAGATCAATGGTTCTGGCTGGCCGTCTTCAGCACCTTATTGCTGGCCTATGTGATGCGTCATTCTTCACGCTGGATTCAAAGCACTTTGCAGATGAAAGCCCTGGCAACGCTTGGTGCTTTAGCCGGTGTATTGCTCTGGCTTCAGGCTTGGGATGCCCTGCTGCTTGTAGCTGCTGTTCTGACCGGACAGGCCCTTGTTCATCTGTTGGTGGGGATGGTTTGGGAGAATGCTCATGCACATTGGGCACATTGGCTGGGTCGATTTCAGTGGCTGCATTATGCCCTGTTGCTCTTTCCCTTGAGCTTCTGGCTGATCGCACGGGAGGCTGAGGCCCAATGGACAATGGACCTAAGCCTTCAAGTAGCCATCGCTGTTTCTAGCTTGCTGTATCTGAGCGGTTTGTCAAAAAGTGCTTGGGGTTTCTCTTCCAGTCAGCCATCCACTCAAACGCTCAAGATTTTGTACCTTTGTGCCCTTGAATTAGGCCCCTTGTTGTGGGTCATCAAAAGCTACCTATGAAAGTCAAAAGCATTTTGGTTTCACAACCCAAGCCACAAACAGAGAACCACCCCTACATGCAGCTTGCCTCCAAGCATAAAATTGACGTCGATTTCAGGTCTTTTATCGAGGTGCGGGAAGTTGAAGCTTCAGAATTCCGAAAGGACAAGATCAACCCCAAGCTTTTCACCTCATTCATCTTCACCAGCCGCAACGCGGTAGATCATTTCTTTCGCCTATGCAAGGAAATGCGTGTTGAAATCAATCCTGAATGGAAGTACTTCTGCACATCAGAGGCCGTGGCCTTTTACCTTCAGAAATTTGTGCCTTACCGCAAGCGGAAGATCTACCCTGGCAAAGGCCATTTAGCTGACTTGATTCCTATCATGAAGCGCCAGCGCAATCAAAAGTTTTTGCTGCCTACGTCCAATTTACTCAAGCCGTCCATTCCTGAACAACTTGACAAAGCCGGCCTGAATTGGACGCGCGCAGTGATGTTCAACACGGTTACTTCTGACTTGAGTGACTTGGAGGATGTGACCTACGATGTCTTGGTCTTTTTTAGCCCTGAAGGCATCCGTTCACTCTACACAAATTTCCCTAATTTTGAGCAAAACAGAACGCGCATTGCAGCTTTTGGCACCACCACAAAAAAGGCCATCGAAGAGCATGAATTGCGCTTAGACATTGCAGTTCCAACTGAGGAATATCGCTCCATGACTGAAGCATTGGATGCTTACGTCACCAAGGCAAACAAAGACAAGTGAGGCAATTTTCCTTTCCCAGCACGGAGCATTTGAAGCTCCGCAATCGGGTTGACCACCTCTTCGCCAATGGCGACCGCATCAAAGAAGGCCCCTTGCGGGTTTTGTGGATTGCTTCTCCCTGGCCCCTCAAGCGTGGGGTTCAAATCTTATTCAATGCGCCCAAAAGGCACTTCAAGTTGGCTGTCAGGCGTAACCGTATCAAGCGGGTGCTTCGCGAGGCATGGCGTCTTGAGCGGGGGGATTTTCCCGATGCAGAGAAACCCATTTTGATGGCGGTACTTCACCAAGGATCTGATCGAATCAGCTTAGATGAGGCCCGTCAGTCCCTACGTCAAGTCTTGGTTTGCATTGCTGAGGATCGGGCGAAGACATAGACCCACACGGCCACCCAAAGCTGTAGACCCAAGCTTCGTTCAAGCAGATTTTCTGTCATCATTACCAGGGCAAAGGCCAACAAGATGGCCCATCCCACTCGGTCTAGCACTGGCCTATGACGCCACCACAAAGCCGTCAACCCGATTAGCATCAATAGCAAGCCAATGAAACCATGGCTGGCAATCAGGTGCAGCAATTGATTGTGTGAGTTGAGGTGATTTTTCAAACCAAAGCGGTAGTCCATGGTTTGGTAAACATTTTCCAGCATGGGCTGCAAGGGTGCAACCCCTACCCCTGTCCACGGTGACGGTTTGATAAGCTGCCATGTGGCATCCGCTTGGACCAATCTGGTGTCCACAGAGCCCGTCGCCCAGTGCGGCTTCACGGTCGTGAACACATGGCCCATGCCACGCAACTGACCCGTGCTTTGTGCCAGGGCAAAGAGCAGCAAGGCAGCAATCAATAAACCCAAGGTCTTGCGATTCCACGTCAAGCCAGCCACAAGACAGCCACAAAGCATGGCCAGCATGGCAATCCTAGACCCCATCAAGGCAATGCAGAGTGTCGCTGTGACGGTCAAGGCCCACTTCATTCGCGGCGTCCAATCATTGGGCATTTTCCAGGTTAACAACAAGCCTAAAGCCAGCACCAACGACAAGTAGACATGCTGATGCAAACCTTCTGAAAGCCCTCGATAAGTCAAGTCAATCCACTGACCAAAGGCCAGTCCCCAGGTCAAATGGGCCATCAAGTACAGCACAACCAACACGGCAGACCAGCGAAAACCCCTTGCCAGGGCATCTTTCTGTCCCACCAGGACTATCGGCATCAACAGAAGGGGGCTTTTTTGCACAAGCAATTCAGCCCAGCCATCACTGGTTGGCATCCACCAGACAGACAAGGCAATTACGGCAAAGGCCAACACGGGAAACCAGGCCATTCCACGGGGCAATGCAGGGTCCTTTTTGCTCAACAACATGAGCAACAGCAAAAGCATGATTGCCGTGGACCCTGTGCTCCAAAAAGGCAGTAACATGGCCCATAGGCTCACCCAAGTGCTTGGAGATTTCAGGAATTTGCTGTCCATGACGTTCTTGGTAAACGCTTGGAAAGGCCCGTCAGTATTTCATAAGGGATGGTGTCGGCCCACTGAGCCACATCCATCAAGCTGACATGGTCTCCAATCAGCTCCACCTTGTCACCCGAATGAACATCTGGCAATGCACTGACATCTACCATCATGGCATCCATGCAAACATCTCCGATCACGGGGCAGGCCTTACCTTGTAGCCAGACATGGGCTTTGTCACTCATGCCCCGGGGGTAGCCATCCGCGTAGCCTACAGGTAAAACAGCCATCACCATAGGCTTGGATGCCATGAAATGACGACCATAAGACACCGTATCCCCTTTGTTGAGCTTACGCACTTGAGAGATTTTACAATTCCAATGCACAGCGGGGGTTAAACTCATTGCCTGATCAAGGTTGCTGTAGCCAAACAAGCCAATACCTATGCGAACCATGTCCTGGCAATGTTCTGGGTGCCTGATGGCCCAAGCGGTGTTTGCGACATGCACCATGAATGGCGAAGGCAATACCTCACGCAAGCGGCGGTTAACGCCTTCAAAGGCCTGCAAACAGTTTTTAGTCCAGTCATCGGAATCAGGGTTGCTCGTGTCGGGCAAATGGGTGAAACTGCTCGCCACATGAAGGTGAGGTTTCATGCTGAGGCTGTCCAACAATGGATCCACTTGATCCAGTGCAAAACCCAATCGGTTCATACCTGTGTTCCATTCCAAGTGAATGGTCATGGCTTGACCCTGAAGCACGTCAATCAAGCGATTCAATGAGTCCATGTCATGGATGACGGGCTCCAATTGATGGCCAATCAAATCCTTCAAGTCGTCATGACCTGGATTCAACACCATGATGGGTAAGGTTGTGCCAGATTGCCTCAAACTAACCCCTTCAACAATGCTTGACACAGCCAGGCGGCTGATCGGTCCGTTACCAAGGGCTTCCACCAAGGCTTCTGCACCCAAGCCATAGGCATCTGCCTTGACCATGGCCATGAGGTGGCAACCATCGGGTACCTGTGCCTCAAACCATTTGGCATTGGAAACAATGGCCTGGTAATCAATAGCAATAGAGGCTGTCAAACGGATTTTTTTTCTTGGTTTATTTGGTGAAATACTGACCGTGAAACTGGCTCGTACTCTTCAATTTCACCGAGCATGATTTGCTCTTTGTTGTCATCAATCACGCGATGGGAATGGTGGGCCAATTTGCCCGAATGCATACAGATCGCATGCACCTTGGTGACAAATTCAGCTGTAGCCATTAAATCAGGCATGGGGCCAAATGGTTTACCGGAAAAATCCATATCCAAGCCCGCAATGATGATCCGTGTGCCGGCGTTGGCTAAATCATTGACCACTTTAACAATGCCTGAATCAAAAAATTGTGCCTCGTCCAATCCTACCACATCATAACCCTGAGCCAGCAAGCCTAATTGAGCTGATGATTCAACAGCAATGGCTGACAATGCGGTCCGATCATGCGACACCACTTCATCATTTGCATAGCGTTTGTCAATACCTGGCTTGAAAAGCTGAACCGAGAGCTTCGCAATCTCTGCACGACGTGCACGCCGCAACAATTCCTCTGTTTTCCCTGAAAACATGGATCCTGCAATGACCTCTATCCAGCCCGATTTGTGGTCAGGCATTTCGTTGTGCTCTTGGAACATTTTGTACTTTTCAGCTTTCAGACAAATCTAACCTTTTCGACTGCAATCCCACGCCCTATGGCCCACCAAGACGCAATTCTATTTCTCAAGCAAGCCATGGCACAGGAACTGCCTTCAGAAGCGGACCTTCAAGGCCTCCAGGAACTCATCCATGCGGGCAGGAAGGCACGCATAGATTCAGAATTGTCTGCGTACCAAGCTCAGGCTGAGGCGGTGGCTGCCATCATGGCTGAATCTGCAACGAAGCCTGAACTCATGGCTGAACTCAGCCCGCCGCCTACCGCGGAAGCAGAACAGGTGACTGAGCCAGCTGTTAGCCCAGTAAAGAAAAAGGTGACAACAACAATGACGGGCAGCTCTGTCAATGCACGGTTCGCTGGATTGACTGTGGGCCTGAATGATCGGGTTGCCTTTGTCAAGCAATTGTTTGGTGGCGAATCGGACGATTTTGAACGCGTAGTAGCAGCACTTGCAACCATGGAAAGCCAGGCCGAATGTGAACGATTTCTTGAAGATGCCGTCTACCCTGATCACGATTGGACAGGCCTTGAGGTATTTTCTGATCGCTTTCACGCCATGGTATTTGCCCGGTTTGAATAAATGGGAAAGCTCCTATTGATACCGACCCCTATTGGCAACCTTGGCGACATCACCGTTCGCGGCAAGGAGGCATTGGCTGAGGCTGACTGCATTTATGCAGAGGACACTCGGACATCCAGGAAACTGTTGAACCTGCTTGGTATTCAGGGCACATTGCGGTCCTTTCACATGCACAACGAACATGATACCGTGGATCAAGTTATAGCTAGTATTCAGTCATCTCAGGGCCATGTGGCCTTGATCAGTGACGCTGGAACTCCTGGCATCAGTGACCCGGGGTTTTTGCTGGTTCGCGCTTGCATTGAAGCCGGGATTCAAGTGGAGTCCCTGCCGGGTGCAACGGCCATCATTCCAGCCCTTGTTGGCAGTGGCATCCCCTGTGATCGGTTTGTTTTTGAGGGATTCCTTCCCGTGAAAAAGGGTCGTAAAAAACGCATTGAATCCTGGGTTGGTGAGATGCGGACACTGGCATTTTACGAGTCGCCACACCGCATTGCTAAAAGCCTCAAGGAATGTGCTGAGGCGATGGGTCCAGACAGGGAGGCTTGTGTGGCAAGAGAAATCAGCAAACTGTTTGAGACCTTTCATCGCGGAACCTTGGCGGAGCTAGCTGAGCATTTCTCCCAGCACAAGGCTAAAGGGGAAATGGTTGTGGTCATTGCAGGCGCCAGGGCCAAGGCAAAAACAAGCAAATCATCATCAACCCAGGAGACACGCACATGAACCTGCACAGTCAACAACAAAAAACCTGGGCTGAGTGGACCATGACCCCTGAACAGCCTCTGATCATTGCCGGTCCCTGCAGCGCAGAGTCGGAAGATCAAGTGATGGCCATTGCCATCGATTTATGCAAATCTGGTCACGCATCCATTTACCGTGCTGGGGTTTGGAAGCCTCGCACACGACCTGGGGGCTTTGACGGCATGGGGAAGATTGCATTGGAGTGGCTGGTTAACATGCGAGAAGCTACTGGCATGCCCTTCATGATTGAGGTGGCGAGCAAGGAGCATGTGGAAGCAGCCATCAACGCAGGGGTGGATGCCATTTGGATCGGTGCACGCACCACCGTGAACCCCTTTTATGTACAAGACATTGCACAAGCCATTCAAGGTCATGACATCCCCGTCATGGTCAAAAACCCCATCCATGCAGATGTAGGCCTGTGGTTAGGCGCCATTGAGCGATTGGAGAAAGTTGGATGCACTCAGATTGCTGCCGTGCATCGCGGGTTCTTTGACAGCCACAGCGCACCCTACCGCAATGACCCCAAATGGGAAATCAGCTTTGAGCTCAGGCGCCTTGCTCCTGACCTGCCAATCATCTGTGACCCCAGCCACATTGCGGGCAAGCGTAGCCTTGTTTCACAGGTTGCACAAACTGCCATGGACGTTGGGATGGACGGTCTGATGGTGGAAGTGCATTCTGACCC
>DFSH01000002.1:18390-20513 GCA_002378565.1 Flavobacteriales bacterium UBA3442
CACATGATACAGTCCATCACCGATGAACGGCATCGCATCCAGCGTGATGTGGAGCCGATGATTGGCGATCAGCGCAAGGCCTTGGACAAGGTGGATGAAGCCATGGTCAAGCTCATGCGCGAGCGCATGGCCATCGTGGATGAGTTGTCTCAGATTAAAGCAGAGCACGGTGCTGGCATATTCCAAATGGATCGCTGGTTTGATATCCTGGCCAAACGAGGCGATCAAGCCGTGCAGTTAGGCCTAGATAAGGCCTACATCAAAGCCCTCTTTCAGACCGTGCACAAATACTCTGTGGAACATCAGACCAAGGTCTATCAGAGCAAGCGAAAGGGATAATCAAGCGATGATGCTAGTAAAAACAAAGGATTTTTCCCCTTTTTATGCAACAATCTACATAGGCAGTGGCATGATCATGTCTTATTGTACTTTTTACAATTAACATTTTATGTCTACTTTTATTGAAATATATAAAAACAATAACATGAAAAGAAATTGCATTACAGCTTTACTTATTATCGGATCAACCTTCTCTTTTGCACAAAATATACCTGTAGATTTTGAGGCTAGCGGGTACGGAGCAAGCTGGACTTGGACTGTCTTTGAGAACTCTACAAATCCTTCTTTACAAATTGTTGCAAACCCTGATCCTACAGGCTTAAATACCTCTTCAACTGTAGCTAGATTTATTGCTCTTCAAGCAGGAAACCCCTGGGCAGGATGCGAAACAATGCACGGTTCAGATATTGGATCATTCAGCATTGACACTTCCAACAGCATTATCAGAATCATGGTTTGGAAAACCAAGATTAGTGATGTAGGCATTAAATTGGTAACTTCTTCTGCTGCCTCATTAGGAGAAATTAAAGTAGCTAACACATTGATAAATCAGTGGGAGCAATTAACCTTTGATTTTTCTGCACATATTGGAGGCCTAGCTTACGATCAGTTAGTTGTATTTCCTGATTTTGTAGCTCGTTCGGCAAATGATACCATGTATTTTGATAACGTATTTGGTGACGCTGCCTACTTAGGTGATGACGAAATATCAAGAAATACAACCACTGTTTTCCCAAACCCCACCAACGGCATTGTTACTGTTAAATCTGATTCGCGCATTGATTTAATAGCATTATATAGCATCGAAGGGAAATTACTTGTGCAAGCAAAAAATAGCACTACTTTGGATATGACAAGTTTTAAAAGTGGTGTGTATATTCTTCGTTCAATAGAAAATGGCATCCCCACTAATCATAGGATACTAAAGAACTAGCAATTATAAATCTAAAGGAATCACCCCTTAAAACCTGGTTGAAGCAAGCAAGCCCAGATCCTACTCATCTCGAAGCATTGGCCTCAGAATTGAGCGGGAACAGCGCATTGGCGACCTTCCTTTTGCAACACAACATGCGGACCCTAGAGGATGTCAAGGGTTTTATCCATGGCACGCCGCTAGCGCAAGTCAACCCTTTGCTCATGGCAGACATGGACAAGGCTTCCCTGAGATTGGCCAAGGCCAGGGAAAACAAGGAACATGTCATGCTTTTTGGCGATTACGATGTGGATGGAACTACGGCCGTTTCTGTAGGCAAGATTGCGTTGGAGCAGGGCGGGTGGAGCCTATCCACTTACATCCCTGATCGCTACACTGAGGGTTATGGTCTATCCCAGCAAGGCATCGATGCGGCATTGGAACGCGGGGCCACCTTGATGATTACCCTAGACTGTGGCATCAAGGCACATGACTTGATTGGCCAAGCCCAATCGAAAGGCATTGATGTCATTGTGACCGATCACCATCAACCCGGCAAGGAACTGCCGCCGGCCTTTGCCGTGGTTGATCCCATGAGGAACGATTGTGAGTACCCTGAAAAAAGCTTGAGCGGCTGTGGCGTAGGGTACATGCTGTGGCGATCTACTTACGCAAAGGCAGGTCTCGACCCACATGATTTGGATGAGCTGCTGGATCTGGTGGCCGTGAGCATTGGCGCCGACATGGTGCCCATCCTTGGACTCAATCGGTGGATGGTTAGGCAAGGCTTGCAAAGGATTAACGAGCGATCTCGGGCCTCCCTGCAAGCGCTGCTACAAGGCAGGCTCGACAAGGGACCTGTCAACCTACA